>JBLNAC010000030.1:0-3245 GCA_050259155.1 Syntrophothermus sp. | reverse complement strand
CCGACCGTGGCCGGGTTGTCGCCGGAGATCACCTTCAGCGCCACCTCCTCGGCGGCGAAGAAGGCCACCGTCTCCCCCGCGCTCGCCCGCAGCTGCTCGGCGAGGACGACGATGCCGAGCGGGCGCAGGGGCGCGGGCAGCGGCGCGTCCGGCGCGGCCTCGGGCAGCGGCGCCACCGCGCTCGCGATCGCCAGCACGCGGCGCCCGGTGGCGGCTTCGCTGCCGGCCCGCCCGCGCAGCGCGGCGCAATCCCCGCCGACGAGCACGACCTCGGGCGCGCCGAGCACGAGCCGCTCGCCATCAAGCTCGAGCGCGCTCCAGCGCCGCCGCGAGGAGAAGGGGACGACCGCGCTGGGCTCGGCCGGCGCCACCCCGCCCGCGAGCCCGGCCTCGAAGATCGCCTCCAGGGTGAGGTTGCGCGACGGGCTGCTGGCCGCGTACAGGGCCAGCGCGCGGTCCAGCGCGGACGCCTCGATGCCGCCGGCGGGGACCCGCTCGACGACCCGCAGCGAGGACTCGGTCAGCGTCCCGGTCTTGTCGGTGCACATCACCGACACCGAGGCCAGGGACTCGATCGCGTTCAGCTGCTGGGCGAGGATGCCGCGGCGCGCCATCTTCGCCGCCGAGACAGCGGCGGTGAGGGAGACCAGCAGGATCAGGCCCTCGGGCACGATGTTCACGACCGCGGCCGTCAGCGTCTCGACCGCGTCGGCCTGGCCGACGTCGCGGATCGCGAGCGAGACGCCGAGGGCGATCCCGAGCGGCACCATCACCCCGACGAGGATCACCAGCAGGCGGTCCATGGCGCGCTCCAGCGGCGAGCGCGGGTGGCGGAAGGTGCGGGCGGTCGCCGCGACGCGCGCTGCCCGGCTGTCGGGGCCGACGGCCTCGGCGACGAGCTCGCCGGCACCCTCGACCGCGAAGGAGCCGGAGAGGACGCCCTCTCGGGCGCGCCGCACGACCGGCTCCGACTCCCCGGTCAGGTTCGACTCGTCGAGGGCGAGGCCGTCGGCGCCGACCAGCGTGCCGTCGGCGACGACCTGGTCGCCGCTCTCGACCCGCACCAGGTCGCCGACGACGACGTCGCCGACCGGCACCTCGCGGGCCTCGCCGTCGCGGACCACCGTCGCGGTGGGCGCGACCAGCGCCGCGAGGCTGTCGAGCGCCCGCTTCGCCCGCACCTCCTGGATCGTCCCGATCGCCGTGTTGGCGACGAGGATGCCGAGGAAGAGGGCGTCCTTCGGGTTGCCGAAGGCGAGCGTCGCGGCGCCGAAGACCGCGAGGATCAGGTTGAAGATCGTGAAGGTGTTGCCGACGAAGATCGAGCGGTAGGAGCGGCTCGTCGATTCGGACGGCAGCGAGCCTCGCTCGCGCAGCCGGCGCTCGGCCTCCTCCTGCGAGAGGCCGCTCGGAGGCGTCGCGGGAAGTGTGTCGGCGGTCAGGCGGTTGAGCGTATCCGTGCCGCCCCCGGAACCCCGGCGGCGGCTCGCTCGGTGCGCCTGCGCCGGCGCCGTCTTGCGACCGCGGCGCGATGGCCGGCGACGATCACGCCGGCGGCGTAGAGCGCGATGGCGACGACCGCGGCCGCCAAGAGGAAGAGGATCGCGGTGGCGACCGGCAGGCCCAGCAGGCCCAGCCCGACGAGCCCGACGACGCCGAGAGCGAGTGCCGTCGAGTAGGCGAATCCCGCGTGTCGCTCTTCCTTCATCCCAACCGCGACCGACCGTAGCGGCGCATCGGCCGGGCGCGATTTGGACGCTCCGGCTGCAAGGAAAGCACCGGCGCACCAATATGCTCGGAGGATGGCCGTGCTGGAGAACTACGTCGAGGGCGCCTGGGTGCCGAGCTCCGGCGGCGAGCGGCTCCCCGTGACGAACCCCGCCAGCGGGGAGACGCTGGCCGAGGTCCCCCTGTCCAGCGCCGCCGATCTCGACCGCGCTGTCGCCGCCGCCCGCCGGGCGCTGCCCGAGTGGCGCGGCGTCAGCGTCATCGAGCGCGGCCGCCGCCTCTTCGCCCTGCGCGAGGCGCTCGTCCGGCGCCGCGAGGACCTGGCGCAGTCGGTCACCGCGGAGATGGGCAAGACGATCGGCGACGCCCGGGCCGAGGTGGCGCGGATGATCGAGATGGTCGAGTGCGCGTGCGCGGTCCCGACCACGATCCAGGGCCGCCTGGCCGAAGACGTCTCACGGGGGGTCGACGCCGAAACCGTGCGTCAGCCGGTCGGCGTCTGCGCCGCGATCGTGCCCTTCAACTTCCCGGCGATGGTGCCGTTCTGGTTCCTGCCGTTCGCGATCGCCTGCGGCAACGCCTTCATCCTCAAGCCCTCCGAGCAGGTGCCGCTGACCCAGCACCTGGCCTTCGAGGCGCTCGCGGAGATCGACCTCCCACCCGGGGTCGTCAACCTCGTCAACGGGGGCCGCGAGATCGTCGAGGGGATCCTCGACCACCCCGACATCGACGCCGTCAGCTTCGTCGGCTCGGCGCCCGTGGCGCGTCTGGTCTACGAACGCGCGGCGCGGGCCGGAAAGCGGGTGCAGGCCCTGGGCGGCGCCAAGAACCACATGGTCGTGATGCCCGACGCGGTCGTCGACCGGACCGTCGAGGGGATCGTCGGCTCCGCCTTCGGCGCCGCCGGCCAGCGCTGCATGGCGGGATCGGTCCTGGTCCTCGTCGGCGAGGCGCGCGAGCGGGTGCTGCCGGCGCTGATCGAGCGGGCGGGGACGGTCTCCGTCGGCCCCGGCGCGGACGAGTCCGTCGAACTGGGCCCGGTGATCTCGGCCGCCGCACGCGAGCGGATCGCCGGCGCGATCGAGCGGGCGGTCGAGGCGGGCGGGCGGCTGCTGCTCGACGGCCGGAATACCGATCCGGGCCCCGGCGGGGCGCTGCTGGGGCCGACGATCCTCGGCGACGTCGATCCCGAGAGCGAGGCGGTCGCCGAGGAGATCTTCGGGCCGGTCCTCTCGGTGATCGAGGTGGCGACCCTGGGCGAGGCGATCGAGACGATCAACCGCAGCCGCTTCGGCAACGGCACCTCGATTTTCACCGAGTCCGGAGCGGCGGTCCGCGCCTTCCGCCGCGACGTCCAGGTCGGGATGATCGGGGTCAACATCGGCGTCGCCGCGCCGGTCGCCTTCTTCCCGTTCAGCGGCTGGAAAGACTCCTTCCTCGGCGACCTCCACGCCCACGGTCCCGACGCGGTCGAGTTCTACACCCGCAAGAAGACCGTCACCAGCCGCTGGTTCGGC
>JBLNAC010000029.1:0-4469 GCA_050259155.1 Syntrophothermus sp. | reverse complement strand
CCTGCCCCGGCGGGCCCGGCATCCAGCAGTCCTCGCAGATCGTGAGGCCAACCGGGACCCCGGCGACGTCGACCGTCAGCGGCTCGCTGCCGGGGACGAAATAGCGCTGCTCGTCGAAGACCGCGTAGTTCGGGAGGCGGTTCTTGCGGTAGACGGCCCGCACCTCGCCGTCGGCGAGGAGGGCGACCGAGTTGTAGGCATGCCGGAAGCCGTCATCGCCGACCGGCTCGGCGAAACCGACCAGGACCGAGATGCCCGCGACGCCGCGCGCCAGCTCGTCCAATGCGATGCGGTTGGCGGCGAGGAAGTGGGCCTTGAGGTAGAGGTCCTCGGCGGGATACCCGGGCAGGCACAGCTCGGGAAAGATCGCCAGCTCCGCGCCGGCCTCCGCCGCATGACCGATCCATTCGGCGATCCTCGCCGCGTTGCCGTCGACGTCGCCGACGGTCGGGTCGATCTGGGCGAGGGCCGTTCGCATTCGGCCCAAGTATCCCGGCCAGCGGGTCCCGAGCGGACTCCGCCTGCGCGTCGGGGACCGTTGCCCGCGATCAATAATCTTCGGGAGATGCGGAACCGCCGTCGCCACCTGGCCGGTTTCTCGGCGGCGGCGCTGCTGGCGCTGACCGCCGTGCCGGCATCCGCGGCGGCGTCGCCCGCGGTCTCCCAGGCAACCGTCGCGCCGCTCGCCTCCGGCGCGCAGCACCCCTTCATCGCGCCGCTGCCGCGGCCGACCGAAGCGCGCGGGCGGCCGACCGACAAGATCGATCCCGACCGCAACGCCTACTCGGTCCCGCAGGCGCCCAAGTCGCCCTTCTGCGGACCGCACTTCTGCGTCCACTGGGTCGCGGTCGGGCTCGATGCGCCGAGCCCGAAGGACGCCAACGGCGACGGCGTCCCCGACTACGTGGAAAGGGTGCTGCGGGTCGCCGAACACGTGCACGCGATCGAGAACGGCAAGCTCGGGTGGCGGGAGCCGAAGAGCGACGGCAGCAAGGGCGGCGGCAACGGCAAGACCGACATCTACCTCTCCCAGATCGGCGGCCAGCTCTTCGGCTACGCCGCGCCCGACGCCAACCAGGCGACCGCGGGCCACCCGCTGCCGCGCCGGCTGCACGGATACCTGGTGCTCGACAACGACTACAGCGCCTTCGAGTTCCCCCACACGACGCAGGAGCACGATCTCGAGGTCACCCTCGCCCACGAGTACAACCACATCCTGCAGTTCGGCTACGACGCCTTCCAGGACCCATGGTTCGCCGAGTCAACCGCGACGTGGATGGAGGACCAGGTCTACAACGGCATCGACGACTACCTGCGCTACGTCCGCCGCTGGGTCCACCTCTACCAGACGCCGCTGACCGCGAGCACCATCAAGGAGTACGGCTCGGCCGTCTGGAACCAGTGGCTGGCGCATCATTACGGCCTCTCGATCATGCGCAGGGGCTGGGCGGGCGCGATCCACCAGCGTCCGGGGGGCTTTTCCGTCAACGCCTACGAAGCCGCGATCCGCGGCGCCGGGCCCTCGACCTTCAGCCGCGACTTCACCCGCTTCGCCGCCGACGTCGCCGAGTGGCGCACCGGCCACGGCTTTCGCGAGAGCCGTCTCTTCCCGGACATGCCGCGCCAGGGCCGGCTGCCGCTGGACGGCAGCCGGCTGCGGCGCCGCCTGAACCACACGACCTTCACCCTGCTGCGCGTGCGGGCGGGGAGCGGACGCGCCGTCGTCGTCCATGTTCTCGCTCCGCGCGGAGTCGAGACCGGGCTGGCGCTCGTCGGCCGCGTCGGAGGCGAGAAGACCGGCAGGGTCGTGGAGGACGTGGAGTACCACCGGGGCGGCGGCAACCTGACCGCGCGCCTGGCGGACCCTGGACGCTTCAGCCGGCTCACCGCGGTCGTGGTCAACGCCGACGGTCGCGCCAACGGCTTCAGCGCGCGCCACCTGGACTGGCGCTACCTGACCGACCAGGTGCTGTTCGAAGTCAGCGGCCGCGTAGTCCGCTGAGCGCGCCCCGCCGGCTGCGTGCTAGGCCTCCGACTCGGCGGTGACCGCACCGGCGCCGTTCGGCGAACCCGCGGCGGCCTTGGTCGGCCTGCGATCCGGCGCGGTGGCGATCAGCTCCTCCGTCGCCGCTTCCAGGTCGAGCGCGAAGCTGTCGAGGTCGGCCATCGCGTCGTAGTCGCCGATCAGGCCGAAGTTGACCTGTCCGTTGTAGGACATGATGCCCACGCAGAGCGCCTGACGCCGCGCCAGCGGCACCATCGGGAAGATCGACTCCATCTTGCGGCCGAGGACGTAGAGGGGGAACTGGGGGCCCGGCACGTTCGTGATCACCAGGTTGAAGAACCGCTGCGCGGGCTGCAGCCGGGCCGCCTGGGACGCGATCGTCGTCGGCGCGAAATCGGTCAGCTTGGTCAGGATCTCGGCCCCGACCGCCTGCCCGGACGACTTCAGGTCGCCCATCGCCTCGGTCATCATCTGCAACCGCTCGACCGGGTCCTCGCACCAGACCGGGAGCGGGGCCATCATCGCCGAGATCCGGTTGCCGAGGGCGCCGCGCTCGTCCGCGGCGCGGACGCTGACCGGCACCATCGCCCTCATCTCCAGACCCTCGGTGTCGTGGCCCCGCGCGCGCAGGTACTTGCCGATGCCGCCCGCCACCGCCGAGAGGATGGCGTCGTTGACCGTGCCGCCATGGGCGTCCTTGACCCGCTTCAGGTCGGCCAGGCTCGCCTGCATCATCGCGAAGCGCCGGTGCGGGCCGATCTCGACGTTGAAGACGGTCTGGGGCGCCGCCATCCCGGCGCCGACGATCTTCGAGGTGGCGCCGACCCCGCGCAGCACGTGCCGCGGTCCCCGCAGGGCGGCGCGCACGCCGCGGACGATCTCCCGCGGGCTCGTCAACCGCTCCCTGACCGCGTCGCTGAGCAGCTTGGCGTCGCTGGGTTCGGGGCGCGCCAGCCAGGGCGGCGCGGCGGGCGGGGTTCCCTGCGGCTCGCGGTCGAGGTCGAATAGCACCGTCGTGATGTCGACCCCCGAGACGCCGTCGACCAGCGCATGGTGGCTCTTGCCGATGATCGCGAAGCGCCCGTCTTCGAGCCCCTCGACCAGCCACAGCTCCCAGAGGGGCTTGCTGCGGTCGAGCTGCTGGGAGAAGATCCGCGCCGCGAGGTTGCGGAGCTGCTCGTCGGACCCGGGCGCAGGCAGCGCGGTCTGGCGCACGTGGTAGTCGAGGTTGAGGTGCGGATCGTCGACCCAGACCGGGCGCCCCTGGCCGAGGGGCACGAAGCGCAGCTTCTGGCGGAAGCGGGGGACCAGGTGCAGCCGCGAGGCGATGTGGTCGCGGAACTCGTGGTGCGTGGGGGCGGGGCCCTCGAAGATGATGGTCGAGGCGACGTGCATGTGGGCGCCGGCCCGCTCCATGTGGAGGAACGAGGCGTCCAACCCGCTCAGCCTGTCAGCAGACACACGCTCATCTTCGCACGACGTCTTGCAGGGGACAATTGTGTGCGTTTGCTCACATTTGAGCATCGACCGACCGCCTAGCGTGTTCTGCCGCTGGAAAGACAGAACCCATCTGCCGAATCCCGTCGCACATGCGGCCGGGATCGGGGGACCCACCGCCGCGGCGCCGGAACTGGCCGCGGCCGGGGCGAATCGGGCGGCGCGCCGCCCGTAGCGAGGGCCGGCCTCTGCCGGCGCCCGCGAGCCCGTCAGCTAACCCCGTAGGCAGCGAGAAAGCGAGCGATGAGACATATGCGATACCTCCTGCCTGCGGCGGCTGCTGCCGTCGCCCTGACGGTCGGAGTCACGACTGCCCCCGCGGCCCCGCGGCAGCACGACAGGGCCCCCCGCCGGGTCCCGTCGCACATCACACTGCACCTCTCCGGGCACGGCCCGCTCCTCGGCGAGGGTGTCACCGTGCACGGCAAGGTGCGCCCGAGCGGACGGCGGAAGGTCAAGCTCGTGCTCCGGGGCGCCGACCACGGCGTCCTGCGGACCACGACGAGGGCCGACGGCACCTTTGCGCTGCGGTGGCGGCCGAGCCGGGTCGGGGGCTACTCGATCCGCGCCTACGGCGCGCACGGCCGCCGGCTGCGGGCGGCGGTCAGCCCCGCCCGGCACCTGACGAGCTTCCGTCAGGCGGGCGCGTCCTACTACGGCCCGGGCCTCTACGGCAACGGCGTCGCCTGCGGCGGCACCCTGATGCCGGGCACGCTCGGCGTCGCGAACAGGACCCTGCCCTGCGGCACGATGGTGAGGCTGCGCTACCGCGGGCGCTCGATCCGGGTCCCGGTGATCGACCGCGGCCCCTACGTCGCGGGCCGCGACTACGACCTCACCGAGGCCGTGCGCAACCGGCTCGGCTTCCCCGGCGTCGGCATCGTCCTCGCCGACCACTAGCCGCCCGCGCGGGGGTCACGCCCGCAGCCCGAGCCGCAGCTGGGCCTCGGCCTCGCCCGCCTCGGCG
>JBLNAC010000028.1:0-3212 GCA_050259155.1 Syntrophothermus sp. | reverse complement strand
TGGGTGATCTTGGCGTCGCGCATCATCCGCTCGAGCGGGTACTCGTTGACGTAGCCGTAGCCGCCGAGCACCTGGATCGCCTCGACGGTGACCCGCATCGCGTTGTCGGAGGCGATCAGCTTCGCCATCGAGGTCCACTTGCCGAGGTCGGCGGGACGCTGCGGGCGGTCGGCGAGGCAGCAGGCCTTGTAGAGGAGCTCGCGGGCGGCGGCGGTGCCGGCCTCCATGTCGGCGAGCTTGAACTGGATCGCCTGCAGCTCGTTGATCGGCTTGCCGAAGGCGATCCGCTCCTTCGCGTAGTCGTTGGCGAAGTCGGTCGCGCCCTGGGCGATCCCGACCGCCTGGGCGGCGGCGCCGAGCCGGGTGCGCTCGAGCGTGCCGAGGGCGACGGCGAGGCCCCTGCCCTCCTCTCCGATCAGGTTCTCGTGGGGGACGCGCACGTCGGTGAACGAGGGCGAGCCGGTCGGGCTGCCCTTGATCCCGAGCTTGTGCTCGAGCGGGCCGGGGTCGAAGCCCTCGCGCTCTTTCTCGACGACGAAGGCGCTGATGCGGCGGCTCTCGCGGTCGGTCATCGCGAAGACGACGTAGAAGTCTGCGACGGTCGCGTTGGTGATCCAGCTCTTCTGGCCGTTGATCACCCATTCGTCGCCGTCGCGGACGGCGGTGGTCCGCATCGACGCGGGGTCCGAGCCCGCCTCGGGCTCGCTCAGCGCGAAGGCCGGCGACCACTCGCCGCTCGCGCACCTCGGCAGGAACCGCTGCTTCTGCTCGTCGCTCCCGAACAGCTGGATCGGCAGCGTCCCGAGCTCCTGGACCATCAGGATCAGGGCGCTGGAGGCGCAGGCCCTGGCGATCTCCTCGACCGCGATCTGCAGCATCAGCGTCCCCGTGCCGGTGCCGCCGTGCTCCTCGCCGAAGGGCAGCGCCAGGATGTCCTGCTCGGCGAGCAGCTTGCGGACGTCCCACGGGTATTCGGAGGAGCGGTCGATCTCCGCCGCGCGCGGGGCGATCCGCTCGGTCGCGATCTGGCGGATCGTGTCGCGGAAGTCGAGCATCTCCTGCGGGATCTCGTAGAGACCCGCGCCGCCGCTGGTGGCATCGTCGCTCGTCATCGTGCGCCCTCCCTCAGAAGACGGGGGTCTCGGTGTAGGTGCCGAAGACCTCCTGCATCGCGGCGATCATCTCGCCCTCCGTCGCCTGCACCCGCGCCGCCTCGACGATCGGAGGCATCAGGTTCCCCTCGCCGGCGGCCGCCTCGCGGAGCGCGGTGAGCGCGCTCTCGACGGCCGCGGAGTCGCGCCCGGCCCGGGTCGCCCGCAGGCGCTCGACCTGCTTGCGTTCGAGCGCCGGGTCGATCCTCAGGATCGGCACCTCCTCCTCCTCGGCCTGGGTGAAGTCGTTGACCCCGACGACGATCCGCCGCCGCTCGTCCAGCTCCCGCTGGTAGGTGAAGGAGGCGTCGGCGATCTCCCGCTGCGGGAAGTTGCGCCGGATCGCCTCGACCATGCCGCCCAGCTCGTCGATCCGGGCGAAGTAGCGGTAGGCCGCCTCCTCCATCTCGTCGGTCAGCTTCTCGACGAACCACGATCCCCCGAGCGGGTCCGGGGTGTTGGCGACCCCGGTCTCGGCGGCGATGATCTGCTGCGTGCGCAGCGCCACGGTGACCGCCTCCTCGGTGGGCAGCGCCAGCGCCTCGTCGTAGGAGTTCGTGTGCAGCGACTGGGTGCCGCCGAGGACCGCGGCGAGCGCCTCGGAGGTGGTGCGGACGATGTTGTTGAGGGGCTGCTGCGCGGTCAGCGAGACCCCCGCGGTCTGCGCGTGGAAGCGCAGCCGCATCGACTCCTCGCGGCGGGCGCCGTAGGTCTCCCTCATCTCCCTGGCCCATATCCGGCGGGCGGCGCGGAACTTCGCGATCTCCTCGAAGAAGTCGACGTGGGAGTTGAAGAAGAAGGAGAGCCGGGGGGCGAACTCGTCGACGTCGAGCCCGCGCTCGATCGCCCGCTCGACGTAGGTGAAGCCGTCCTTGAGGGTGAAGGCGAGCTCCTGCTGGGCGGTGGAGCCGGCCTCGCGGATGTGGTAGCCGGAGATCGAGACCGGGTGCCAGCGCGGCATCTGCCGGGTGCACCACTCGATCATGTCGGTGACCAGCCGCATCGCCGGCTCGATCGGGAAGCACCACTCCTTCTGGGCGATGTACTCCTTGAGGATGTCGGTCTGGATCGTGCCGCCGAGCTTCTCCGCCGGCACGCCCTGGCTCTCGCCGACGAGCACGTAGAAGGCGAGCAGGATCGCCGCCGGCGCGTTGATCGTCATCGAGGTGGTGACGCCGCCGAGCGGGATCCCGGCGAAGAGCTGTTCCATGTCGGCGAGGGTGTCGACGGCGACGCCCTCCCGCCCGACCTCGCCGAGGCTGCGGGGGTGGTCGGAGTCGTAGCCCATCAGGGTGGGCATGTCGAACGCCGTCGAGAGACCCGTCTGGCCCTGGTCGAGGAGGTACTGGAAGCGCCTGTTGGTCTCCTCGACGGTGCCGAAGCCGGCGAACTGGCGCATCGTCCAGAGCCGCCCCCGGTACATCGACTCGTAGGGACCGCGGGTGAACGGGTAGGAGCCGGGCCGCCCGATCCGCTCCTCGCTGTCGGGGCCGAGGTCCTCGCTGGTGTAGAGGTGGGCGATCGGCTGCCCGGAGATGGTCGAGCGCTCGACCTCCTGCTCGGGCGCGCCGCCCTCGCCCCGGGTGCCACGCTCGTCCCGGCTCGCATCCGCGGCGGCGCGGCGGTCGTCGGATACGCGGCTCACGCCTAGAGGAATACCACGGTCCACGGCATGCGGGAGCAGCGGCGGGGCGGCTCAGCCGCCGGGCAGGACCGAGCGCAGCGTCGCCAGCAGCGCGGCGGCGTCGATGCCGGCGGCGGCGAGCCGGCGTTCGCGGGCCGCCTGGCGCCCGACCGGCGAGAAGCGGACGGCCTTCACCTTCACCGGCGCGGCCTGGGCGGAGGCCGTCGCCGGGCCGCCCGGCAGGCTTCCCGCTTCCTCGTAGGCGATGCAGCCGAGAACGCCCTGGGCGATCAGTTCCGCCCTCCGTTCGGCGCCCTCTTCGGTCGGGTGGAGGTTGTCGGACTGCAGCAGCTCCGGATGGTGGTTGACGAGGCTCGCGTAGTCGGGGGTCTGGGTGCCCGGGCGCGAGGCGGCGAAGCGGTGCACGACCGCGTTCT
>JBLNAC010000027.1:0-6970 GCA_050259155.1 Syntrophothermus sp. | reverse complement strand
CCGGAGCTGGCCGGGGCGCGCCGCATCGTCTCCGTGCTCGCGGTCGTCACGCTCGATCGGCTGCGCCGGGCGTTCCCCGAGGCCGAGGTCCTGCGAGTGATGCCGAACGTCGCCGTCGAGGTTCGCCGGGGCGTGCTCTGCATCGCCGGCGACGCGGGCCACGAGACGCGGGCGCTGCTGGAGCTGCTCGGACACGTGGTAGAGCTGCCCGAGAGGGACTTCGACGAGGCGACCGCGCTGATGGGCTGCGCGCCCGCCTACCTGGCGCTGGCCGTGGAGGCGCTCGCCGACGCCGGTGCCGCGGCCGGCCTCGATCCCGCGCTGGCCCGCGAGCTCGTCGTCGAGACGACCGGCGGCACCGCGGAGCTGCTGCGGATCCGCCACCCGGCCGACGTCCGCCGCGCCGTCGCCTCCCCCGGGGGCAGCACCGAGGCCGGCCTCGAGGCGCTCGACCGCGAGGGCGCGCGGGCGGCCTTCGAGGCGGCGGTCGCGGCGTCGCTCGAGAGGATGCGGGGAGCATGAGGGCCCCGGCCGCGGCGATCGCCGTCGCCGACTACGTCAACGCGGTCTTCACCGTGTACCTGATCCTGATCCTTCTCAACGTCCTCCTGTCCTGGGTCCCGCGGATGCCCTACCGCCCGTGGCTGCGCCCGATCCTTGACTTCATCACCGACACGACTAACCCCTACATCAACCTCTTCCGCCGCTTCACGAAGCCGATCGGGCTCGGCGGCGTCGGCATCGACATCGCCCCGATCCTCGCGATCATCGTCCTCGCGCTCGCCCAGGGGCTGGTCGTCGGCGCGATCCCCGAATGACCCCCGCGGCCCGCGCTTGGTGCATGGCGGGCGCGCTCTGCGGGGCGGTGGTCGCCGTCGACCAGGTCGCCAAGCGGCTCGCCGAGAGGGGGATCGCGGTCGGCGCTGAGGTGGACCTGCTCGGCCCTCTGCGACTGACCCTCACCCACAACCGCGGCGTCGCCTTCGGGCTGGCCGGCGGCTCGGGAGCGCCGCTCGCGCTCGCGACTCTTGCCGCGCTGGGATTCGTGGTGTACCTGCTCGCCCGCGATCCCGCCCGGCCGCTGCTGTGGGCCGCGACCGGCCTCCTCGCCGGCGGCGCCCTCGGCAATCTCGCCGACCGGCTGCGGGCCGGCCAGGTGACCGACTTCATCGAGCTGCCCCACTGGCCGGCATTCAATCTCGCCGATTGCGCGATCACGTGCGGCGTCGTCCTCCTCGCCTTCTCCTATCTGCGCGAGGCCGCCGGCGCGCCGGGCATCGATGGCCGCTGAGCTGCAGCCGCGGATCGTCCACCTCGACGACTCCCTGGCCGTCGTCGACAAGCCGGCCGGGCTCGTCGTCCACCCGGCGCCGGGCCACCGCGGCGCGACCCTGGCCGAGGCGCTCGCGGACATCCTCGGCGGCGGCGCCGATCCCGAGCGGCCGGGGATCGTCCACCGGCTCGACAAGGGGACAAGCGGGCTGCTGGTGGTCGCCCGCGACGAGGCGACCCATGCCGCGCTGCAGGCGCAGGTCCGCGCCCGCGAGGTCGAGCGCGTCTACCTCGCACTGGCCGGGGGCCGCCTCCCCTCGCGCACGGGGACGATCGACGCGCCGATCGGACGCTCCGCCCGCGAGCGACACCGGATGGCGGTCGCCGGCGCCGGATCGCGCGAAGCCCGCACGCACTTCGAGGTGCTGGAGCTGCTGGCGCGCGAGAGCTACGTCGAGGTGCGGCTGGAGACCGGCCGCACCCACCAGATCCGGGCGCACTTCGCCGCGATCGGCCACCCGCTGACCGGCGACGCGACCTACGGCGGCCCGATGCGCTACGGGCTCCGGCGCCAGTTCCTGCACGCCCACCGGCTCGCCTTCGACCACCCGGCCACCGGCGAGCGGGTGCGCTTCGAGTCGCCGCTGCCGGCCGACCTGGCGGCGGCGCTCGAGCAGGCCCGCGCCGCCTAGCGTCGGGCTCTACAATCCGCCCCTCGGAAACCGATCCCCGCCGCGGCTCGAACGGGTCCTGCCCGACCACCCAGGTCGGGTCCCTGCCGGCGCAGCGGGGCGCATCATCACCATAAGGAGAACATCCATGCCAGAGGCAGGTCTCAGAGAGCTGCTGGAGGCCGGAGTCCACTTCGGCCATCAGACGCGCCGCTGGAACCCGAACATGCGCCGCTTCATCTTCGGCGAGCTCGACGGGATCCACATCATCGACCTGGTCCAGACGGAGGCGCTGCTCGAGAACGCCCGTCGCTTCGCCGGCGAGCTCGCCAGCGGCGGCGGCACCGTGCTCTTCGTCGGGACCAAGAAGCAGGCTCGCGACACGGTCCAGGAATGGGCCGAACGCTGCCGGATGCCCTACGTCAACAAACGCTGGCTGGGCGGCCTGCTGACGAATTTCAACACCATGTCGGGCCGCATCGCGCGACTTCACGAGCTCAACGGATGGAAGGAGGAGGGGAAACTCGACCTGCTTCCCACCAAGGAGCGGATGGGCATGGAGGCCGAACTGGCGAAGCTCGAGTTCAACCTCGGCGGCGTCCGCGATATGGACCGCCTGCCCGACGCGGTGTTCGTCACCGACCTGAAGACCGAGGAGATCGCCGTCCACGAGGCCGCCCGGCTGCGGATCCCGATCATCGGCTTGGTCGACACCAACTGCGACCCGACCCCCGTCGACTACGTGATTCCGGGCAACGACGACGCGATTCGCTCCTGCCAGCTGGTCATCGGGACCATCGGCGGGGCGGTCGAGGAGGGTTCCAGCGCCTGGCGCGTGCGGGAGGAGAAGCGCATAGCGGAGGAGATGGAACGCCGCAAGCGCGAGGAGGAGGAGCGCCGCAAGCGCGAGGAAGAGGAGAAAGCCCGAATCGAGGCCGAGCAGGCGAGGAAAGCCGCGGAAGAGACCGAGCGGGCCGCCCAGGAGAAAGCGGCGCAGGCGGCGACCGAGGCGGCGCCTCCGGCGACCCCCGCCGCATCCGCGCCCGAGGGGTCGGAGAAAGCCGAGAAACAGGAGGAGGCGAGATGAGCGGTATCAGCGCTGCCGACGTGAAGGCGCTCCGCGACCGCACCGGGGCCGCGATGATGGATTCGAAGGCGGCGCTGGTGGAGGCCGAGGGCGACGTCGAGCGCGCCGTCGAGATCCTGCGCGTCAAGGGCCAGGCCTCGGCCGCCAAGCGCGAAGGCCGCGGCACGACAGAGGGCGTCGTCGCCGCCTATATCCACGCCAACGACAAGGTGGGGGCGATGGTCGAAGTCCAGTGCGAGACGGACTTCGTCGCCCGCAACGAGGAGTTCCGCGTGTTCGCCTACCAGGTCGCGCTGCACGCCGCGGCGACGGCGCCCAGCTACGTCTCCACGGACGAGATCCCGGCGGAGGAGCGCGAGGCGGAACGCAGGGTCTTCGAGGAGAAGGCGCGCGAAGAAGGCAAGCCGGACAACGTCGTCGAGAAGATCGTCGAGGGCCAGCTCGCCAAGTGGGCGAGCGAGGTCGCGCTGCTCGACCAGACCCACGTCAACGTCGAGAAGCACGAATCGAAGACGATCGAGGAGCTGCGCCAGGAGCTGGCGGCCAAGACCGGCGAGAACATCCGCATCGCCCGCTTCGCCTACTTCCGCGTCGGCGAAGACTGAATAGAGTCTCCGCCACGTGACCAGTCCCCCCGAGCCACGATTCGGGCGCATCCTGCTGAAGCTCTCGGGCGAGGCGCTGATGGGCCGCCTCGAGTACGGAACCGATCGGGCCGAGGTCGAGCGCATCGCCCACCAGGTGGCCGCGGTGCGGGAACGCGGGGTCGAGGTCGCGATCGTCGTCGGGGCGGGGAACATCTACCGCGGCCTCGACGCGGCGGCGACCGGGATGGACCGCGCCACCGGCGACTACATGGGGATGCTGGCGACGGTCCTCAACGCGCTCACCCTGCAGGATGCGCTCGAGGGCCTCGGCCAGCACACCCGGGTGCTGTCGGCGATCGACGTGAAGGAGGTCGCCGAGCCCTACATCCGCCGCCGCGCGATGCGCCACCTGGAGAAGGGGAGGATCGTGATCTTCGCCGCCGGCACGGGCAACCCGTTCTTCACCACGGACACGGCGGCGGCGCTGCGCGCGCTCGAGATCCACGCCGAGGCGATCCTGATGGCGAAGAAGGGGGTGGAGGGCGTCTACGACTCCGACCCGGCGGTGAACCCCGACGCCGCCTTCATCGCCTCGATCACGCATCGGGAGGCGATCGAGCGCGGGCTGAAGGTGATGGACTCGACCGCCCTCTCCCTCTGCATGGACAACCACCTCCCGATCTACGTCTTCAACATGGCCGACGAGAGGAACATAGATAGGATCATCTCCGGCGAGGAAGTGGGAACGCTGGTCTCCAACGGACCGGCCGCAGAGTGAGGAGCCCGAGCCGGTGGAGCTGATCGACGAACTGCTCGCAGACGCCAAGGAGCGGATGGCCAAATCGGTCGAGTCGAGCCGTGGCGAGCTCGCCACCGTTCGCACCGGCCGGGCGTCGCCCCACCTTCTCGACCGCATCGTCGTCGACTACTACGGCAGCCCGACCGCGCTCAAGCAGCTCGCCAACGTCGCCGCCACCGACGCCCGCCTGCTGACCGTCACCCCCTTCGACAAGGGGGCGCTCGGCAGCATCGAGAAGGCGATACAGGAGTCCGACGTGGGCCTCACCCCGAGCAACGACGGCAGCGTGATCCGGCTGCAGATCCCGGAGATGACCGAGGAGCGCCGGCGCGAGATGGTCAAAGTCGTCCACGGCGTCGCCGAGGAAGGCCGGGTCGCGGTGCGCAACGTCCGCCGCGACGTGATGCACGACCTGCGCGAGCTGAAGAAGGAGGGCGAAGCGGGCGAGGACGACGAGCGCCGGGCCGAGGCGGCGCTGCAGAAGCAGACCGACGAGGCGATCGCCGAGATCGACACGCTCCTCAAAGGCAAGGAAGAGGAAATCCTCGAGGTGTGACGCCGCGCTACGTCGCGATCATCACCGACGGCAACGGCCGCTGGGCACAGCGCCGGGGACTGCCGGTGATCGAGGGGCACCGCGCGGGTGCCGACGTCGTCAAGGCGCGCCTGCGCGACGCGGCCGAGCTGGGCATCCGGGAGCTGACCGTGTTCTCGTTCTCGACCGAGAACTGGAGCCGCTCCGAGGAGGAGGTCGGCGGGTTGATGCGGATGTTCGGCGAGCGGATCGCCTCCGAAACGCCCGAGCTCGACGCCGAGGGGGTGCGGATGCGCTTCATCGGGCGCCGCGAGGGCGTCGCGCCCGAGCTCGTCGAGCGGATGCTCTGGGCCGAGGAGACGACCGCGGGCAACGACCGCATCTCCCTGTACGTGGCCTTCAACTACGGTGGCAGGGCGGAGATCGTCGACGCGGCGCGAAGCTTCTCGGGGGGGACGGAGGAGGACTTCCGCCGTCACCTCTACGCACCCGAGATGCACGACCCGGACCTGCTGATACGAACGAGCGGCGAGCAGCGCCTCTCCAACTACCTGCTCTGGCAGTGCGCCTACTCCGAGCTCGTCTTCCGCGAGGAGCTCTGGCCCGACTTCGGGCGGGTCGCGTTCGAGGAGTCGCTCGCCGAGTACGAGATGCGTCGCCGACGCTTCGGGGGCCGCTGATGACCGTCGAGCTCTTCGACGACGAGATGCTCGAGCCCGAGCGCCCGAAGCGTCCCCAGCCAAGGCCGCCGCGCGAGCCGCGCCGGAGCGGCCTGCGGGGCGAGACCGCGAAGCGGGTGCTGGTGGCGCTGCCGTGGATAGCCTTCGCGATCGCGATCACGGTCGCCGGCGGCCTCGTGTTCGCCGCCGCGATGGTCGCGATCGGCGCCCTCTGCCTGCGCGAGTACCTGGAGCTAACCGAGGAGGCGCGGCCCCTGGCGATCCCCGCCTACGCCTCCGTCGCGGCGCTGGTCGTCGCCGCCCACTTCGGCACCACCTTCAACGTGATGCTCGTCCTTGCCGCCACCTTCCCGCTGATGTTCGCCTTCGGGATCGACGCCCGCCACCGCGACCATTTCACCGTCTCCGTCGGGGTGACGCTGCTGGGGATCGTCTGGATCGGCGTGCCGCTGGTCTACGCGGTCCTGCTGCGCGACCTCCCGAGCCATGGGGCGGCGCTGCTGGTCGACGTGCTGGTCGGCACCTTCGTCGCCGACACCGCCGCCTACGCCACCGGCCGCATGTTCGGCAGCCGCAAGATCGCCCCCGAGATCTCGCCCAACAAGACGATCGAGGGCCTCGTCGGCGGCTTCGTGATCGGCACTATGGGCATCTGGTTCGCCGGCCTTTACCAGGACTGGCTCTCCGGCGTGGACGCCCTGATCCTCGGCGCCGCGGTCGCCGCCTTGGCCCCCGTCGGCGACCTCTTCGAGTCGATGATCAAGCGGGACATGGGGACCAAGGACACCGGCAGCCTCTTCGGTCCCCACGGCGGCATCCTCGACCGCCTCGACGCGGTTCTCTTCACGGTCGTCGTCGGCTATTACGTGGCCATCTGGCTCGTCTACTGAGTCACGGCAGCCGCCGTCCTTCGCCGCCCCGGGGGCCTCGGCGCGAGACCGCGAAAAGATCCGATATGCGCCCTTTTTCGCGGTCTCGCGGCGATTTAGAGCGCGGCAAGGCGGCTCCGTATCCTCTGGGGTAGATGAAGAGGGTGCTCATACTCGGGTCGACGGGCTCGATCGGGACCCAGGCGCTCGAGGTGATCGGCGCCTCCGAGGGCCTGCGGGTGGCCGGCCTCGCCGCCCGCGCGGACTGGGAGGGCGTCGTCCGCCAGGCACGGGCGCTCGGGCTCCCTGCCGTCGCGATCGCCGAGCCCGCCGCCGCGGCGCGGGCGGCCGAGGCCTGGAGCGGACGCGTCCTCGCCGGCGAGGAGGGCGTGCGGGACCTGATCGCGGCCACCGAGCCCGACCTCGTCCTCAACGCGATCGTCGGCGCGGCGGGCCTTTCCTCGACGGTC
>JBLNAC010000026.1:0-4161 GCA_050259155.1 Syntrophothermus sp. | reverse complement strand
TGCCCGCCGGGCGCGACTTCTTCGAACTGGCGACCCCCGACGGCGGCATGGTCGCCGCCTGGGCGCTGGGCACCGCGATCGGGATCGCGCTGCTGGCGGCGGCGCTGCGTCTCGCGGCGCTGCTCGAATGGCGGGCGGCGATGCGACGGGGCTAGGCTGGGGAGGTGGGCAAGCTGGTCTACTCGGCGCTCTGCTCGCTCGACGGCTACGTCGAGGACGAGCGCGGCGGCTTCGAGTGGGCCGCTCCCGACGCCGAGGTACACGCCTTCGTCAACGCCGAAGAGCGGCCGATCGGCACCTATCTCTACGGGCGCGGCATGTACGAGACGATGTCGTTCTGGGAGACGGTGGACACCGGATCCGAGGATTCGGCGGAGGTGCGCGAGTACGCCGAGATCTGGCGGGCGGCGGACAAGGTCGTCTACTCGCGCAGCCTCGAGTCGGTGGGCACGCGGCGCACCCGGCTGGAGCGCGAGTTCGATCCCCAGGCGGTGCGGGCGCTGAAGGAGGGGAGCGAGCGCGACCTCTCGATCGGCGGCTCGGGACTCGCGGGGATGGCGCGGGGCGCCGGCCTCGTCGACGAGGTCCGGCTGGTCCTGGTTCCCGTCGCGGTCGGGGGCGGCAAGCCGGCGCTGCCCGCCGGAGCCCGCCTCGACCTCGAGCTGCTCGACCAGCGCCGCTTCGCCGGCGGCGCCGTCCACCTCTCCTATCGCGTCGGCTAGCGCCAGGCGGCGCGCAGCACGCGGCGGGCGTTGCCGCCGAGCACCGCCTCGACCTCGGCCCGCGCCAAGCCCTTCCCCTCGAGCATCTCCCGCACGCGGGGCAGCCGGGCCGCGCTGTCGCAGTCGTCGGCGGGGTCGGTGAAGCCGTCGAAGTCGGTTCCGATCGCGACGTGACCCCAGCCGCCGCTCCACTCGCTCACGGTCGCCATCGTCGCCCAGATCGCCTCCAGGCCCTCCCCCGGGTCGGTGGGCCGGAGCCAGTAGGGCATGAAGATGACGCCGACCACCCCGCCCGAGGCGGCGATCGCCGCCACGTCTGCCCGATCGAGGTTGTAGGGGACCGGTTTCAGATTGGCGACCCCGACGTGAGAGGCGATGACGGGGATCCGGCCCGCGACCCGCTCGTAGATCTCGTGGCGCGCAGGCGGGGCGCAGTGCGTGGCGTCGGGCAGGATCCCTCGCTCGACCATCCTCTCGAGCACCGCCAGGCCCGTCGCGGTGAGGCCGCGGGCGAGATCGACCCCGGGGTCGAGAGGACAGGGGAACGTGCGGAGGCCGGCGGGGATGCCGTCCGCGTGACCGGCCAGCTCGTTGGGGAAGAGGTGGGCGATGGTCAGCATCGCGACGCCCCACTCGGCGAGCCGGTCGATCCGCGACAGGCGCCCGTCGACGTCGTCGGGGCCGAGGCCGGCGCCGAGCACGTGACCGCCCTCGACGGTGTGGACGATGGCGCGGCGGCCGTCGGCCAGCACGCGGTCCAGGTCGGCGTTGGAGCGGGCGACCTCGAAGTCGCCGCTGGCCGCGACCTGGGCCTCGAGCATCGCCTGCTGAGCCTCCAGACACTCCCAGTAGTCGTGCCTCAGCAGCATCCGGCCGCCGCGGAAGAGACGCGCGGCGAGCCGGATCGGCAGGCACCGGAAGAACTCGCGCTCGGGCACGTGGAGCGAGGACCAGAGGATCCGGACGTCGCCGCGGCGCAGCATCTGGAAGTCGCTGAGGCTGGCGAGGGGGTCGAATGAGCCGCCCGTCCAGTAGTGGCGCTCCAGGCTGCGCCCCCAGAGGAAGGCGTTCAGCGCCGGATGCGCATGGATGTCTGTCAGGCCAGGAAAGCCCCCCGCCGGGTCCTCCACGGCGCCATCTTCGTCGCGCGGATGGACGTCAAACGGACCAGGCGTTCGCGGTGCCCGGCGGACCGTGCGGACGAGCACCGATGGCGGAGGCGGCGCGCCCGTAGACTCGACGACCGACCCACAACCTCACCCGAAGGAGAGTCCGATGGCCGACAAGCCGGTGTTCCTCTACGCAGCCGTCTACGACGAGATCGCCGACGCGGAGGCCGACTACGAGGCGGTCTTCGACCTGCACGCCGCCGGCGTCATCGGCACCTTCGACGCGGCGGTGATCGAGAAGGAGGAGGGCAAGGTCCGCGTCCACAAGACCGAGAAGCCGACCCAGCACGGCGCCTGGACCGGCATCGCGGTGGGGGCGATCGCGGGAATCCTCTTCCCGCCGTCGATCATCGGCGGGGCGATCGTCGGCGGCGCCGCCGGCGGCGTCGTCGGGCACCTGTGGCGCGGGATGTCCCGATCGGACCTCAAGGACCTTGGCGAGGACCTCGACGAGGGCGCGGCGGCGCTGGTGGTGGTCGGCGAGTCGAAGCTCGAAGAGCAGCTCGAAAAGGCGGTCACGCACGCCCGCAAGGTGATCGAAAAGGAAATCGATGCCGAAGCGGACGAGCTGAAGCACGAGCTCCGCGAAGCAGAGAAGGCCGCCGACGAAGGCTGACAGGCCCCCCGCGCGGCTCCGCTACCTCCTCCGCGGTTCGGGCCGCTGCACGCAGGCTCCGCTGAAGAGGGGGTCCGCCGTCTGCCCGTCCAGGAAGGTGAAGACCGAGCGCAGCTTCAGCCGCCTCGAGGCCGGGCACTTCGCCTGGATGTAGCTGACGTTCTTGCCGCCGCGGCGGATCTGCTTCTGGACGGTGACGTTGAAGTAGGTGAGGGCGCCGGCGCCGCCGGCGATCAGCGGCACTTCCACGTCGAGGCGCGGGCCGTAGCCTTCCTTGTCGAGGTTGGTGACGACGCCGGTCAGGACCAGCGCGGTCTGGACCGGGACGGCGCCGTAGCTGTGCAGCAGGACGACAGGGCGGCCGCCGCGCGGCACCCCGTTGAACGCGGTCACTTCCTGGGGCACCGCGAAGACCTGGCTGCCGACCGGAAGCAGGGCTTCGGCCGTGCCCCTGCCGATCAGAGCGCTCCGGCATTCGCGTTCGGCGACTTCGGTCGAGACGTTCTGGAGCTTCGCCGCTTCGCAGGTTGGGAACCCCTTGCTGGAGACCCGGCCGCTCTTCGGGAAGTCGATCACGACGTGGGTCGTGGGGCTGGGGACGCCGCCCGGGCGGATCGCGTTCGTGACCCGCGCCGTGACTTCGAGCGCCGCCGGCGTCCAGCTCTTCGCGAAGAGCTTCCTCGGCTTGAGCGCCGCGCCGATCGCCTGGGCGTTGCCGTCGGGGGCCGTGACCGGCGTGCCCGTGGGCCCGGCCAGCGCTGCCGCCGCCGTCAGCGCCGCCGCCGCGGCGGTCGCCATCGCGACGGCCATGATGGTCGCACCTCTCCTCACTACTTCCCTCCTTCGGTCCCAACCCTGGGTCAGCGGAAGCCTCGCAGCCCCGGTTCGGTCAGTCAACCGTCGGTCGCGCTCAGGGCCTGTGGCGGATCAGACGCACCGTCGCTTCGTTGAAGGCCGCCTCGTGGACGGTGCCGTTGAGAGTGAAGCTGGTCCACTTCTGCGTTGCTTCCTTGCGCTTGCCGACGTCCGATGAGCGCAGCTGGACGACGATCACGGGTTTCCTGCCGAAGATCTCCGCCCGGGTCACGCCGGGACTGGGTTCCAGCTTCGGTGAGTTGGGCCAGGCGAGCGTGAACGGATCGCTGACGCCGGTCTGGGGGTCGCCGCCGCATTCGTCTTCGGAGAATCCTCCGCGCAGCCTTGTCGAGCGGCTGACCTCGAGGCCGAGGCCGCGCCCCGCGTAGGTCATGAGCATCGCCCCTGAGCTGTGCAGGGGCCTGTTGCAGTCGGCGTTGCTGGAGAGCTGGTAAGGAGGGATTTCACACGGGAGCGGCGGGTGGGCGGGCGAGAAGCTGCTGCCGCCGCTGGCCGTCCGCTCGGTCGTCACCTTCACCGCGAGCGAGGCATCCGTCCTGCGGCCGACCCGGTGGACGAGGATCTTCGGTCCGTAACGATCGAACTCCAGCGCCACTCCACGGCCGCGGCGGTAGGTCGTCGTGTCCTTCACGGTGCCGTCCTCGGTGGCGAGGCAGGGGCCCGTTTCCCCGGAGAGCGTCGAGGTGAGGTCATCGGTCGCCTTGCCTTCGACGACCACGTCGAAGACCGCTGTCTGATCGGGCGGAGGCAGCTTGACGTGGGGCACTCCGGGAATGCC
>JBLNAC010000025.1:0-6522 GCA_050259155.1 Syntrophothermus sp. | reverse complement strand
CTCAGTACGCGCCGTGGCCGCGGATCATCGCCCGCGGGGTGCGGACCAGGATCGCCAGGTCGGTCAGCACCGAGAGGTTGTCGAGATAGTCGCGCTCGAGCGCCAGGCGCTCCTCGAAGGTGAGGTCGCTGCGCCCGTAGACCTGCATCGGCCCGGTCATCCCCGGCTTCACCGCGAGCCGGCCCCTCTGCCGCTCGTCGTAGAGGGCGACGACGGCTTCCTCCTCGGGCCGCGGACCGACCAGCGACATGTCGCCGCGCAGGACGTTGAGGAGCTGCGGCAGCTCGTCCAGGCTGGTGCGTCGCAGTGGACGGCCGATCCGCGTCACGCGCGGGTCGTCGGGGATCTTGAACGCCGGCTCCTTGAGCGCCCCCAGGTCGACCAGCTCCGGCAGCCGCTGCTCGGCGTCGGCGACCATCGTGCGGAACTTGACGACCGTGAACGGCCTGCCGCCTTCGCCGATCCGGCGCTGGCGGAAGAGGACCGGCCGCCCCGAGTCGATCAGGATCGCCAGCGCGATCAGCGCCAGGAGCGGCGACAGCACGAGCAGGAGCAGGCCCGAGACGACCACGTCCATCGCGCGCTTGAGCGCGATCGTCGAGCGCGGCGGGTCGCTGAAGCGGAAATCGAGGACGGGCAGCTCGGCGAGCCGGTTCAGCTCGATCCCCGGGCCGAGCAGGCCGTAGTGCTGCGGCAGGAAGGTCAGCGCCAGCCCCGTCGCCTTGCACTCCTCGATCAGCCGCTCCGCCGCCGGCTCGCTCATCTCCTCTTCGGTCACGACGACGCGCTCGATCGCGTGTTCACGCGCGGTCCTGGAGATGTCGGCAAGCGAGCCCAGGCGCGGCAGCTGCGCCGCGGCGGGGGAGGCCTGCACCGAGAGGTAGCCGACCAGCGCCAGCCGCGTCTCGGGGTGGGTGGCGACGCGGCGGGCGATGACGTCGACGGCCTCGGGGGGTCCGATCACGATCCCGGTCGCGAGCGGGGTCAGCCGGTGCCAGGCGAAGCGCACGGTGCCGCGGAGCACGAAACTGCCGACCAGGGTCCCGACTCCGACCGCGATCGCGCTCAGCGGCGAGAGCGGCCCGACCGGGCTGAGCGACAGCAGCCCATCGAGGACGAGCACGCCGATCAGGCAGGCGGAGATCAGCGAGGGCACTTCGTCGAGCGTGCTGTGGCGGATCCGGCGGTGGTCGTTGTCGTAGAGGCCGTGGAGCTTGATGACGACGATCCAGACGGGGCTGAACAGCATCGCCCAGAACAGGGTCCCGAGTTCCGTGCTCGCGCTCGCGGCGGTGACGACGAAGAGCGAGGCGACGAGGGCGACCCAGTCGGCGAGGGCGAGCAGACGCCGCAGGACCGCGCCCCGCCGGCGCGACTCGCGGGCGCCGGGGCCCGGCGACGGCGCCCGCGCCGGGTCCCGCCTCCGCCGCGAGGGACCGGCCGGGACCGCGGCCCGGGGCGGCCCCACCACCTTGCCTCGTCCGATGTCGGGAGCGCCGCTCATCCGCACCCTTCGAAGCCGCCGGCGAGGCACGGTTCCTTCGGGTTGAGGCGCCTCGCTTCTTCGAGGTCGGCGGTCGCCGCCGCTTCGTCGCCGGCCTTGTGCTCGACCCGGGCCCGCAGGTAGTAGAGGAGCCAGTTGTCTTCTTCGCGTTCGAGCGCCTGGCCGAGCCAGTCGATCGCCGCGGGGTAGTTGCCTTCGAGCTCGGCCAGCAGCCCGAGCTGCTTGTACGGCGTCGTCGCCCAGGGCTCGATCGAGCGCGCCGTCTTCGCGTGGCCGACCGCGTCCGCGAGGTTGCCCTGGGCGGCGGCTGAGTTGCTGGCGTCGATCTCGAGGTCGACCAGCAGCGGGCCCACCAGCGCCACCGCGCAGACCCAGGCGACGAGCAGACCGGCGATCGCGAGGCCGTAGCGGCGCGGCGGCTCCTGGCCGTCCGCGGCGTTCCCCACCTCGGCCACCTGCGCGCAGCGGGCGGCGACGAGGATGCCAGTGGCGAGGAAGAAGATCGCCGCCATCGCCGCGATCTGCCAGAACCAGTCGATCGCGGCGCCGACCGCGAAGGCGAGCACCGCCCCGAGCAGCGCGGCGTACAGGTCGCGGCGCGCCCCCTGGGCTGCGCGCCAGGCGGCGAAGCCGGTCCAGAGCAGGGTCCCGACCGTCGCCAGGACAAGGAGGCCGCCGACCACCCCCAGCTCGGCGAAGGCCTGCAGGTAGAGCGAGTGGGCGTCGAGGTTCGCGACCGAGTTGTGGCGCAGCAGGTGCCAGGAGAAGCGGTAGGTCCCGGCCCCGTTTCCGAGAACCGGCTGTTCGTCGAAGGCGTCGATCGCCACCCGCCAGAATTCGTCGCGGCCGCTGCCGGAGAGTTCGGTCAGGTGTTCCTGGGGGCTGCCCGGAGGCCGCACGTCCGAGCGGGAGAACTGGCTCCAGGCCCGGCCGCCCACCGCGATCGCCGCCGCGATCGCGATCAGCGCCGCCGCCAGCGCGACCCCCCTCAGCACCCGCGGGTCGCGCGAGGCGGCGAGGACCTGGCCGGTCAGGCCGCCCTCGCGGCGCTCGAGCCGGCGCAGGAGCGCGAACAGCGCGGCGCTTAGGAGGCAGCCCGCGAGCAGGATGGCCAGGACCTTGAGCCCCTGGCCGGAGATCGCGGAATTGTCGAGGTTTTCGGCGAGGCTGGTGTGGGCCTGCACGGCGAGGACGGCCGGCACCGCGCCGAGCGCCCCCGCCGCGAGCGTCCCCAGCAGCCAGAGGCGGTCGTGGGAGAGCGCGATCAGGCATCCGGCGGCGATCGCCAGCGCCAGCAGGCCGCCGCGGGAGTAGGTGAAGTAGAGGGCGAGCAGTACCGCCGGCAGCGACGCCGCTGCTGCCCAGCGCAGCGCCGGGACGAGCGAGCGGCGGCTCAGCCAGAGCGCGAGCCCGACCGCGATCCCGAAGACGACCCCGTCTCCGTTCCAGTAGCCGAGCGGATAGGCGAGGCGGGCGCCGGTGCCGGGTCCTTCGGCCACCGAGAGGACGTCGGGCAGCAGCCGCGAGGCCAGCGCAAGCAGCGCGACACCGATCAATGCAATAGTCATCCCTTCACCGAATCGTTCGCGTGCCTTGGCGGTTTGCACGATCAGGAAGGTGGCAACGAAGAAGCCGAGGTAGACGACGACGCGGTCCGCCTCGATCACGCTCAGCTCGGCCGAGCCCGACCAGAGGGAGGAGAATGCGGAAAGAAGCGCCAGCCCCCCGATCAGCCCGCCCACCAAGTAGAAGGGCCGGGCGAGGGTCGCACGTCCCGCCGCGCCGAGGACCAGCAGCGCCGCGACCAGCAGCCACACCACGAGCCCAGCAACATGTCGGTCGCTCACGGAGAAGCCGCCGCCGGCCAGCGCCAGCCCGCCGATCAACAGGACGGGAGCAACAGCGGCGACCGCTTCCTCTAACCTTCCTCGGAATGCAAGGGAGCGTCCCCCGCCCCAGTCTCCCGGCCCGGCTCGTCTTGGCACTTCTCTCAGCGTTTGCTCTGCTGGCATCTGCGTGCTTCCCTGTCGTGGTCCACGCCGAAACCGTCTACGAAACCGAACCGACCACGATCCCAGGCGAAACCCAGCCGACTCAGACTCACCACAAGCCTACGAACCCCACGTCGAAGGAAAGTTCCGGGGGGGTGTCGGCGGGCGAAGAATCGCAGGCCCACAGCTCCTCCTCGCCGTCGTACGGGGGCTCCGGGGGCTCCGGTGGAGCTACTGCGGCTGAAGGCTCATCGGCTGGCACTGGGACTAGCGCGGAAACGGGCGGCGGCAACGGGGGCACCGGCCAGAGTAGCCCAGCGAAGGGCTCCAGCGGTGGCCAGACGAGCTCTTCGTCCAATCAGCCCGGGGAAGGCCAGCAGGCGGCGTCAGCCGAGAGCCCCAAGCCGTCCGGCGAAGGCGGCTCCTCCTCGCCGCTGGTCCCGATCCTGATCGCGATCGCCGTCCTCGCCGCGATTTCGATCGGCGTCGTCGTCGCCAGGCAGCGGCGCCAGCGTGGCGGGCCTGGTGGCAGCGTCTCGCCGACGAAGGCCGGCTGACCGATGGTCCGAGCGAGGCTTCGCCGCCGCGGGACCGCGCATGCGCTGGCACTGGCGCTGAGCCTGGTCTCCCTGCTCGTCTTCGCGGCCGGCGCGCAGGCGCTGCCGGCCAGCTTCTGGGGTGCCGTGCCGCAATCCACTCTGAGTGCCGAACAATTCGAGCGGCTCGGGCGCGGCGGCGTCGAGAGCGTGCGGATCCCCGTGGATTGGAGCTCGCTCCAGCCGCAGGCCGGCGGCCCGATCCAGTGGGAAGGGATGGACGTCCTGGTCGAACGCGCCGCGCTCGCCGGGATCGACGTCCTGCCGACGGTCAGCGGCGCCCCCGGCTGGGCCGTCCCCAGCGCCCGGGTGCCGGGCGGCCACGGCGCGACCGCCCCCGCCCACCTGCCGACGAGCGGCGCCGCCGCCACGGCCTGGAAGGCGCTGCTCACCGCGGCGGTGCGACGCTACGGGCCCGAGGGCGAATTCTGGGCCTCGCATCCTGCCGTCCCGAAGCGCCCGATCCGGACCTGGCAGATCGGAAACGAGCCGAACTTCAAGTTCTTCGTGACGAAGCCGAACCCGGCCGAATACGGGAAGCTCGTCAAGCTCTCCTTCACGGCGTTGAGGTCGGCCGACCCGGGGGCGAGGGTCGTCCTTGCGGGCCTCTTCTCGCAGCCGAAGGGCGGCCGTCACATCGAGATCGTCCACGGGAGCCGGAAGCTGGTCGGCCGCGGCAGCCCCAACTACTTCGCCAGCTACTTCCTGGAAGTGATGTACCGATCGAACCCGGGCATCGCCTCCAGGTTCGCCGCCGTCGCCCTCCACCCCTACACGGGCACCTGGCAGTACCTGACCCCGGAGATCGAAGAAATCCGCGACACGCTGCGCGCCAGCGACGACGCCCGCAAGGGCCTCTGGATCACCGAGCTCGGCTGGAGCTCGCAACCGCCGCAGTCCGACGGCTCGAACGGCTTCGCCAAGGGCCCGCAGGGTCAGGTGAACCAGCTCAAGGGCGCCTTCAAGCTGCTCCTCTCCAAGCGCGCGAAGTGGCGGATCCAGCGCGTCTACTGGTTCTCGGTCGACGACGCGAAAGGGGTCTGCAACTTCTGCGACGGCACCGGGCTGTTCGGCGCCGGCTTCAAGCCGAAGAAGTCCTGGAACGCGTACGTCGCCTTCACCGGCGGCACCCCGTAGGGCGCGGAGTCCCGGCTGCGTAAGATCGGTGGGTTGACCACCGACGCGAACAGCAGCCCGAGATCTGATCCGCTTGCGCCCTTCAGCGCGCCCGTGCGGCGCTGGTTCGAGGCCTCGTTCGAGGGGCCGACGCCTGCCCAGGCCGGCGGCTGGGAGGCGATCTCGCGCGGCGCCAACACACTGATCTGCGCCCCGACCGGCTCGGGCAAGACGCTTGCCAGCTTCCTCTGGGGGATCGACAAGCTGGCGCGCGACCCGCGCCCCGGCGGCGGCGTGCGGATCGTCTACGTCTCGCCGCTGAAGGCGCTCTCCTACGACATCGAGCGCAACCTGCGGGCGCCGCTGCGCGGCATCGGCGCCGACGTCGCCGTCGGCCTGCGCACCGGCGACACCTCCCAGAAGGAGCGGCGGGCGATGGCGAAGACGCCGCCGGAGATCCTGATCACCACCCCCGAGTCGCTCTACCTGCTCCTCTCCTCGCAGGCGCGCGAGATCCTGACGACGACCGAAGCGGTGATCGTCGACGAGATCCACGCGGTCGCCCAATCCAAGCGCGGCGCCCACCTGGCGCTGACCCTCGAGCGCCTCGAGCATCTGGTTCGCTCGAATCGCCAGGGTGCCCCGGGGGAGCGCTCGCCGGAGCGGCAGCGGGCCGCGGCAGCCGGGTCGGGTGGCACCGTAGGGGGGCCTAGCCGGCCCGCGGGAGAGGCGTCCTCGGCTGAGCGCGGAATCCAGCGGATCGGGCTGTCGGCGACGCAGCGGCCGCTGGAGCGGATCGCCAAGTTCCTGGTCGGGCCTAAGAGGGCTTGCGAGGTCGTGGATGCCGGGCGGCGGAAGGAGCTCGACCTGGAGATCGTGGTGCCGGTCGAGGACATGGCCGATCCGGGGGCACCCGCGTATCCGAGTGAGGACGGCGCGCCGCCTCCCGACGTCGAGCCCAGCGCCCACGTGCGCTCGATCTGGCCGGCGATCTACCCCAAGCTCCTCGAGCTGGTCCAGAGCCACACCTCGACCATCGTCTTCGTCAACAACCGCCGCGCCGCCGAGCGGCTCGCCAAGCGCCTCAACGAGCTCGCCAACGGGGAAGGGGAAGGGGAGCTTCCCGCAACGGAGCACGCCGGCCACACGTCCACCGGAGCGGACGAGCCTGCTGCGGGTCCTGTCGCCGCAGGGGACCCCCCACCCCCTGCGGTAGCTAAGGCTTCCTCGGGGGTGGGTCCCCCTACGGCACCACCCGCCGCAGGCTCGTCACCCGCAGCAGAGTCGTCACACGGTGCCTACGTCGATATAGCGC
>JBLNAC010000024.1:0-7683 GCA_050259155.1 Syntrophothermus sp. | reverse complement strand
GTCGACTTCGTCGGCCTCGACGGCTACAACTGGGGGACCGAATCCGGCAATGTCTGGCAGAGCGCCGAAAGCGTCTTCGCCGAAAGCTACGCGCTCCTCACCACGCTCACGAGCAAGCCGGTGATCATCACCGAGACGGCCTCCGGCGAAGCCGGGGGCGACAAGGCTGCCTGGATCAAGAACACGTTCATGTCGACGATCCCGAGGCAGTTCCCGCGTGTCTCCGCGGTGATCTGGTTCAACAAGGTTCAGGAGGAGGACTGGCGAGTCAACTCCTCCGAAGCGTCGCTTGCCGCATACCGCGCCGTCGTCAACTGCTCGCTTTACGGCGGGAGTGGCCCCTGCGAAGCGGGGTCTACGGGCCGCAGCTCAGGTCACAGCAAGGGAAAAACGCGGCCGAGGGTGCGGGCGGTCCGCGTCACCAAGCGCGTCTCGAGTCGGATGCGCGGCCACGTCTCCTATGGGCTGACCGACGCGGCCCGCGTGCGGATCAGCGTCGTTCCCCTCACCGGCTCGGGCCCCGAAGCGGTCATCAGCCGCGCCGGTCGGCGCGGGCCCAACAGGGTCTCGCTGCGGAGAATCCTGCGCCCGCGCCGGCTGCATCGGGGCCGCTACCGCGTGGTGGTGGTCGCTCGGGACGGCAGCGGCCACACCTCGCGCCCTCGGAAGACGCGCTTCAGGGTTCTCTAGCGGTACCCGTTCCTGGCGCGCGCCGACCTGCCGCGTGCGGCAGTGACGGCGGTCGAAGGCGCAGGAAGCGGAACACGGTCCAGCTCATCACGAGGGCCTCGACGCAGACCGCCGCCAGCCAGCCGGCGGCGACCAGGGTCAGCTTCCCGGAGAGGCCGCCGGCCAGCGCAGCCCCCAGCTCGAGGACGGTGCCGCCGATCACCAGCGGGATCGTCCGCGCGATGCGGCGTTCGACGCGGACGATCGAGAGGAAGTGGGCTTTGACCGTCTCCGGGAAGACGCCGAGGGCGAGGATCTGCAGCGTGGCCAGCGCCCCCTGCTCGTAGCTCGAGCCGAAGAGGCTGAGGATCGTGCCGCCGGCAACGAGCAAGAAGAGGTTGATGACCACGCCGAGGCCGGCGGACAGGCCGATGCTGAGGCGGTATCGGGAGTGGAGACCGACGCTGTCGGCCGAGCCGACCGCGAAGAGGACCGAGCTGAGCGACACCGGCACCATGAAGCCGAAGCTGGCGATCATCCAGGCGATGTAGAAGTTCGCATTGGCGGCGGCCGATAGCGTCGAGACGACGATCAGCGGCAGAGCCAGGTCGGGAGCGCGGATCGCGAGGTTGTAGATGTGATGCGTGGCGGCCTCGATCCGCATCGCGCTGAGCTCGGCGAACGTGGGTCGCACCGTGTCCGCGCCGCGGTGCCGGTAGAAGCCCGCGAGGACGACGAGGGAGACGGCGATTCCCAGGGTCCAGGCGGCGTAGATCCAGACCCCCCCGGCGCTCGTCAGCGCCAGCCCCGCGACGGCGAGGACAAGGAGCTTCACGACCGAGAAGACGACGTTGCGGCTGAGCTGGAGGTTTCCTCGCAGCAGCCCGATCAGGGCCTGGTCGAGGACCGTGGTGAGACCGGTGAGGCCGACGCCGATCGCGAAGACCACAACCGCCGTCGCTGATTCGGATAGGGGATCGAGGTCGGGTGAGACGAGCGGGGCGAGGATGGCGAAGGCGATTCCGAGCGCGGCCCCGATCGCGCCGCTGACCAGCAGCGCCGCGTTGAGCAGGCCGCGGTGGCCGCTGTCGCGCCGCGGCAGCTCGCCCATCAGCAGCGTGCCGAGGCCGGCCGTGGCCAGATAGCCGAGCAGCATCATCGCCGAGACGGCGGCGCTGGCGACGCCGACCGCGTCGGCGCTGAACTGCCTCGCCGCGATCAGCCAGAAGGCGGCGCCGAGGCCGGCCGTCACCGCCGTCGTGCCCATCATCGAGGTCGCGTTGGTGAGCACCTCCCGGTTGTGGGCGATCTGGGCGCGCAGCGCCTGCAGCCGGTGCGGCCTGGTCGCGGTCTCGCTCACGGGTTGAGGAGCCCCCTCGTGTCGTAGATCGCGATCGCGCGGTTTTCGAAGATCCGGCTGAGGCCGCGGACGTGGTTGAACTTGCGCAGCGACTGGACCGGGATCGGGCGCTTGTAGCGATTGGCGCGCGCTTCGGACCCTTCGAAGTAGTAGCCGCCGACGGGGACTTCGTGGCTGAGCCGACGGTCGACGACGATGTATTCGATGCGGTCGTCGCTGACTATGCGGCGGTCTACCGTGTCGAAGATCGGGCTGAAGAAGACGCGCACCACGGGCACGCCCTCGATGCTGCCGCTGACGCGGTCGAGCCGCCCGTAGGAGGAGACCAGGGTCGAGTTCGGCCGGTCGACGAGGACGCGGCTGCCAGGCGGCAGGACTTCGGCGGCGAACTTCGCCGCAGCGAGGCCCTGCGGGGTGATCGAGCGCGTCTCTCCCCCGACGAGAAAGCCGCCCGGCTGCCGTGTCGCCGGCGACTCGCCGATGATGAAGCCGCCGACGAAGACCACCGTCGCCACCGTGGCGATGCCCCCCGAGAGCAGGGCGCCCCCCGTCCCCTTGCGCGGCCAGCGGAGCTCGCCGAGCAGCAGGCCGGCGAGGAAGGCGAGGCCGACGTAGACGAACTCGGAGGCGCGTTGCGAGGTCTCGGTCCCAGCCTCGGTGAGGCGCAGCAGAAGGGTGAGCGGGAAGAAGACCGCGACGAGCGAGAGCGCCCGCCACAACGGGTCGCGCTCGCTGCCGCGCCAGCAGCGCCAGAGCCCGACCGGGATGATCGCCAGCAGGGGGATGACCGACGCAACGCCGAGCGCGCGGGCAAGGGTGCCGTTGGTCTGCCCGGCCGCCTGGAAGAGCTGCTTGGATCCCGACTGCCCGGTGACCAGGTGGAGAACCGACTCCGCCGCTTCTTCGAAGACGCTGCCGAGCTCGGTCGTGGTCACGTGGCTGGCCTCGAATGCGAACCAGAGCGCGCCCGCGGCGGCGACCAGGCCGCCGGGCAGGGCCGGGCCGTCGAGCCAGCTCGGCCGCGGCCGCACCGTGACGGCGACGATCAGCGCCCAGAGCAGGAGGAAGCCGGCGACCGCGTAGGAGCTCATGTGGTGGGTGATCGCCAGGGTCGCGGCGAGGATCGCCATCCCGACGACGGTTGCGGCGGCGTTCGGGTCCCCCCTCGGGGTGCGGCGGGCGCTCCAGGTCCCGGCCAGGAGGAGGATCGCGACGGCGATCGTCAGCGCCAGCGACTCGTACCCGAACTGCGAGTCGAAGTAGAGGAAGCTCGGGTTGCAGGCGTAGAGCGCGAGGCCGATGCCGGCCGCCCGGGGCGAGCGGGTGGCGCTCTCTATGAAGAGGAATAGTCCGACCATCAGCAGCGCGCGGGCGAGTCCGATGACGAGGGTGCCGGCAATGAAGATCCTCAGCCCGGTGAGCTGTGTGACGGCGGCGCTGATCGACTCGAGCCCGGGGAAGCCCGCGTAGCCGGTCACCAGCGGGTTCGCGGAGAGCGGGTGGCCGGTTTCCAGCAGGTCGTAGGTCTGCCGCCAGGTGGCGAGCTCGTCATGGAGCGTGAAGCCGGTCGGGCTGTACACGACCTTGACCAGGTAGAGGGCGAGGCCGAGCAGCACCCCCAGCGCCAGCCGCTCCTCGCGCGATGCGCCCTCCGAGAGGAGGCGCGCCGCGATCGGCGTGTAGATCACGACCAGCCCGCCCCAGAAGAGGAGCTGCGCGTTGCCGCCCCCATTGCGGGCGGCGTTGTTTCCGAGCGCGACGAGCAGGACGCCGAGCGCTGCGGTGAGCGCCAGAAGCGGCAGTGCGCCGAGGCGGGAGTGGCCCCCCGCTGCGGCGCGGTCGGCAGTGGGTGCGGCCCCGGTGCTGCGCTGGCGCACGGCGGCGGCGAGCCCGCTCACGGCAGCGCCCCCTGCTTGAGCTCCACGCTGCGGAAGGCGAGGTTATTGCGCAGCAGTGTCACCAGCACCGATTCGGCGTCGGCGGCGAGCGTCAGGGAGACGGTCGCTTCCCAGTCGCCCGCCGCATCGAGGCGCACCGGCAGGCGGGCGAGGACCTTGCCTTCGCTGCCGACCTCTATCCGCAGGCGGCCGCGCACGCCGTGGTTCCAGACGCCGATCCTGAGGCTCCCCGGCGCCGCGTCGCCGGCTGGCACCGCCCACAGCGAGACGAAGGCTTGGCGCGACTGCTGCTCGCGTGCCCCCTGGGCGGCGACTCCGATCGCCGCCCCTCCGACCGCGGCCGCCACGGCGAGCGCCAGCGCGGAGGCGGGCGCCAGCCGCGAGAACCGCGGTCGCCGGCGGGACGCCCCCCAGCGGCCACGCGCCCGGCGCCGCTGCGCCACGGCGGTCGCCGCCAGGGTCAGGCCCACGAGCAGCGCGACCCAGGCCGTCCGGTCGAGGCCGACGAAGATCTGCAGGACGAGGCCCCCGAGGCCGGCCGCGGCGACTCCGAAGGCGAAGGTCTGCACGGCCCGCGCGCCGGGGGAGAGGGTGCCGGGTGGGAAGAGCGCGGCGCCGATCGCGTAGCCGGGCAGCAGCAGCGCCAGGGGAAGCAGCAGCGTCGCCTGCAGCCAGGCCGGGGGCGCGGCGAGCGCGGCGGCGACGCCCACGGCCATCAGCAGGATGACTATGCCGAGATCTGGCGAGCGCGCCGGCCGTCTCACCCCGCCCCGCCCCGCTCCCTCGTCGCCGTCTGCCTGTAAAGGGATTCCATCTGCGGCATCACGACCTCCGGGCTGAAGTCGGCGGCTCGCTCCCTCGCCGCCGCGCCGATCCGTGCGCGCAGCTCGGGATCCTCGATCAGACGCCGCATCGCCGCCGCCAGAGCCGGCGCGTCACCGCCGGGGACCAGGAGGCCGGTCTCGCCGTCGTCGATCATGTCTTCCTGTCCGCCGGGCCGGGTGCCGATCATCGCGCGGCCCCTGCTCATCGCCTCGTGGACGACGTTACCGAGCGCCTCGGGTGCCTTCGATGGCAGGACTCCGAACAGCGCCCGTTCCCAGATCGCCATCACGGTCGCGTGCGGGACGTCGGTGATGACGACGCTGCCGGCGGGGAAGCGCTGCGGCGAGTCCGACATCATGGTCCCGACGAGGACCAGCGGCGGCGGGTCGTCGAGGCTTTCGTAGGCCTCGAACAGCTCGTGGATCCCCTTGATCTCGCGGAAGGCACCGACGTAGAGGATGAACTGCTGCTCCGGCAGCCGGGCCAGCACCGCAGGATCCGGGGGCGTATCGCCCTCGTCCTCGTGGAAGTTGGGGATGACCTGCGCCGGCGCCCCCGGGACGTGGAGGAAGCGGTCGATGATGCGGGCGACGAAGCGGCTGACCGCGTGCGTGGCGGCGACCTTCCGGCGCAGGATCGGCCGCGCCGTGTAGACGCCGGCGACGGCGACGGCGCCCTTTGCGGGCCCGAAGCGGTGGGCGGCGCAGTCGAGGCACTTGGCGAGCCGCGGGCCGGAGCAGAGCTCCCCCTTGCGAACCAGGGTGCCGACCGCGCAGACATTGCCGTAGTCGCGGGCGGTGAGCAGGACCGGGAAGCTGGTCCCGAGGAGCCCGAGGGCCAGCGAATGGGAGATCCACCCGTAGGTGGAGACGACGTCGGGACGGAAGGAGCGGACGAGGCGGCGCAGGCGCCAGGCGCCCTCGGGGTCGGCAAACGGGGGTGGGTTGTGCTTATAGGGGTCTTCGGAGAAGCGCCGCATGCGGCTGGCGAGGTCGCGGACCCGGAACACAGGCACGCCGTCGATCGCGTCCTCGGCCGGCAGGTCCGGCTGCCAGGAGGTGGCGATGGCGACGGTGTGGCCGGACGCCTGGAGGTGGCGGGCCAGCAGCTCGACGCTGCGGATCGAGCCGCCGATCAGCGGCCTGTAGTAGTCGGTGACGATCAGGATGCGCACGCCGCCGCTCCCATCTCAGCCGCGAACAGCGTCGGGCGCGCCGCCGCGCCGCCGCCGCTGGATCCTGCTGCGGGCGTAGGCGAGCGGTCCGACGAGCAGTCCGGCCGCCTCGAGGCGGACGAGCTCGCGGGGGTAGTCCCCCTGGCGCCGGCGGTTCTTCTCCGAGTGGGGCGAGACGGCAAAAGCGATGCCCCGCGGCAGCTTTCGCACCAGCAGCGGCAGCAGCTTCGGCTCGGCGACCACGGACTTGGTGATGCAGGCGCTCAGGCCGAGGCCGTAGCCCCACATGCGGCGCCGCAGCATGGCGTAGTCGCGCGGGTGTGCGTGCCAGACCAGCGCCGCCGGCTCGTGGACCACCTGACGGCCGAGAAGGACGAAGCGCAGCAGCGCCTCGATGTCCTCGCCGGCCAGCGTCGGCGTCGGTGGCCCGAGGGCGGGGTCGAAGCCGCCCAGGCGGAGAAACGCCTCGCGGCGGAAGGCCATGCTGCGGCCGCTGCCGAGCGCGCCGGGAACAAAGGGGAACAAGGGCTGCTCCGCGGGCCGATGATCGAGGCTGTAGACCCTCGTCTCGTAGCCGCGCTGGAGGCCGCCGAAGCCCTCGAACCAGCGCTCGGTGGGGGTCTCGATCGTCGCCGGCAGCGTGGGCCCCGAGACGGCGGCGACCCGGTCGCCCAGCTCGAAGCCGGCGATCAGGTTCGGCAGCCAGTTTGCGTCGACGTCGACGTCGTCGTCGGCGAAGACGACGATCTCGCCGGTCGCCTCGCGCAGGCCTCGGTTGCGGCCTAGCGAGATGCCCCGCTGCGGTTCGACGACGACGCGGACGTTGGCGTCCGCCGGGATGCTCGGCTCGGCGCTGAAGTCCAGCGGCGGCTGTCCGTCCTCCGGGGTGTCGACGATGATCACCTCGCAGCGGTCGCGCGGGTAGCGGCAGGAGAGGATCGAGAGCATGGTGCGCAGGACCCGCTGCGGTCGTCCGCGCGTGACTATCACCACCGAGATCCGGGGCGGGTCGGCGAGCATCCGCTCACGGACGGCCACGCAGAGCGGAGTCTCCGGGCCCGGAAGGCCGGCGACGCCAAGGGGTTGCGGCTCGAGGCCGTCGGCGTGCAGGTGGTCGACGATCCGGTCTCCAAGCGCGGTCTGGACGAGCTCGGCCAGCCGCTCGGCGGGGACGCCCGCGGCCGGCAGCGGAACCTCGATGGTCCCAAGCGGGCGACCGTGGAGGCGGATCAGGCAGAGGCAGGAGCCGAACGGCTGGCCGCTCCCGGTCCTGCCCGGGAGCAGCGGCGCGAGCGGTTCGCCGATCTCGATGTCGTGAACTCGTACCGGCGAGAATTCAGGAGAGGGGGGCTCGGGTCGTTTCCTTCGCGTCATCTGCCTGTGCTCGGGCTTGCTTCCGCTGAGGGCGTTCTTCGCGCTGGTCAGCGAGAATCCCGCCCCGGTGACCAGGAGCCCGAGGACTATCGCCCCCGCCCGGGCGGCGCCCGCCGGGTCGCCGCGGAGAGCCTGGTGCACAGCGTGGGCGACGCCACGAGGCAGCACCCGGGCAACGTAGGCCCGCTCGGAGGCGAGGCCTTCCTCGCTGCCGACGTAGCGGGAGAGGTTTGCCTTGCCGACCCCCTCCTCGAAGCAGCGGCGGACGAAGTAGCCGAGCGCGGCCCGCTCGCCCGGCACCGAGTGCTGCACCCGCGCCCGCGGCTGGTACAGCCAGGTGCCCGCGGGGTGGCGCTGCCTGACCCGGATCGCGAGGTCGGTGT
>JBLNAC010000023.1:0-5955 GCA_050259155.1 Syntrophothermus sp. | reverse complement strand
CCGAGGGCTACAAGTTCGACGTCTCGGCGACGATCTCGCTCAAGGAGGAGCCCGACAAATACAAACCGCTGGCCGGCATCGCCGACTCCGGCGAGCAGGAGGCCGACGAGCAGGGCCGCCTGATCGTCGGCACCGGCGACAACGTCTTCAAGGCCGAGGACGTGACCGGCGTCGCCCGCTACATCTCCGACGTCGAGAAGGTGATGGAGATGCTGACCGAGGGCGTGCCCGAGAGGACGGTCGCGATCATCGACGACTCGGGCGGCACGCTGACGGCGCCGATCCTGGGCGACTTCACCGCGGTCGTCTGCATGGGCGGCACGGTGCGCTCGCACCTCGGGATCCTGACCCGCGAGTACAACGTGCCCTGCCTGATGAACGCGGAGCTGGACGGGCTCGCCGACGGCGACGAGGTCCTCGTCGAGTACTCCAAGCCCGCCGCCGACGCCTACGCCGACGCCGAGGCCGCGGCCGAGCACCGCGCCCGGATCATCAAGGTCTCCTAGGAGGAACAGAGATGCCAGTGAAGCGCAGCTACGTGGACGTGCTGGAGGCAAACAACTTCATCCAGAAGTGGGCCGACAGCTTCTTCTTCCAGTGCACGACCCGCACCGTGCAGGAGTCGAAACTCTTCCCCGTCAACCCCTACATCGCGATGTCGTACTACAACGCCTGGTTCCGGTACCCGGAAATCCTGCGCAAGGTCGACGCGGCGATGCCGGCGGAGGAGATCGGCGACCGGGCCCGGCAGGTCGGGACCTACGTCAACACGATCTCGATGGGGGTCGGGCCCCAGTTCTACCTCGGCGGCCGCCAGTGGCTGCTCGACATGGGCCTGCTGAAGCCGACCGACTGCGTCGAAGACATGCTCGACGTGCTCGACTTCAGCCGCCGGCTGAACATGGCCTTCCACCGCTCGGAGAACCACATCATGCCGAGCGACGGCAACCACAAAGACCAGATCCACACCGCGCGGCAGACCGAGTTCTTCGAAGACGGCGCGATCGGGGTCACCCCCGGCGACAAGCTGCACACCGCGTTCACCCGGTTCATGGCGGCGATCTCCGCCTACGGCTTCCTCAGCCACTGCGAGTGCCGGCTGAGCTTCTGCAACCACGGCCCCTACCGGACCAGGGACGGCAACCAGATGCTGGTCCGCGACGCCGTCGACCTCTCCGAGGGCGACTTCCCCTGGATGGACGGGGTCGCCGCCGAGATCGAGTTCAACAACCTGACAATCCCGGTGATCATGAAGGACACCGATTTCAACATGGTCGACGACTGGGGCAGCTTCGAGGCGCAGCCCTCCTACGACGCCAAGAACCTCGTCGCGGTCGGCCTCTACACCTCCGACTGGCTGACCGACGGCTACCTGCCGGTCCACATGGACACCGCCTCGGACCTCGCCGACTACTTCGACGACCAGCGCGAGAAGATGGAAGCGGCGACGGCGGAGATGTGGAAGATGATGGCCGGCTGGACGCGTGAACAGATGATCGACGCGGGCCTGCTGGTCTACTTCGCGATCCTCAAGGACGTCGCCCACTTCGCCGGCGTCTACGACCAGGACGACTGGTTCCAGGTCGACGACCGCACCCAGCTGTTCCGGCCGCTGATGAACGACGAGTACGGCAACTCGGCGATCGCCGAGCTGGTCGGGCTGGTCTCGCTCACCTCGCAGGACCGCGGCCCGCACCGGATGGCGCGCTACTCGCGCGACCGCACCGAGATGTGGACGACGATCCCGTACTCGATCCTCGCCGACGACGACTGGACCGCGGGCGTCGGGCCGATCGGCCCCGGCAGCTCCTCGCTGCCGCCGAAAACGGCGAAGTGGACGACGAGCCAGGGCAAGATGACCCAGGACGAGCTGAACGCCGCCGCCAGGGCGTTCCACTCGAGGAAGTTCGACCTGCGGCACTACGACGACGACGTCTGGGTCAAGAACAACCCCGACGCCGAGCAGACGCTGACCCTGGCGGGTTAGCGGCGCCCGATGCCCGATACCCGCGCCAACCGCGCCTACCGGCTGCGCCGGCGCCCCCGCGGGGCGCTGGCCGACGGCGACCTGGACCTGGTCACCGAGCAGGTGCCGGAGCTGGAGGAGGGCCAGGCCCTGGTCCAGACCCGGCTCCTCTCGCTCGACCCGACCAACCGGATCTGGATGAGCGACATCCGCGGCTACATGCCGCCGGTGCCGATCGGCGCGGTGATGCGCGGGCTCGGCCTCGGCGAGGTGATCGAGTCGCGGCGCGACGACATGCCGGTCGGGGCGATCGTCAGCGGCTTCACCGGCTGGCAGGAGCTAGTCCTCGCCGACGACTCCCGGCTCGAGGCGCCGCTGACGGTCCTCCCGGACCCCCTCCCGGCCCCGCTTCCCGCCTTCCTCGGCGCCCTCGGGCACACCGGCGTCACCGCCTACATCGGGATGGAGCTGGCCGAGCCGAAGGAGGGGGAGACGGTCGTCGTCTCCGCCGCCTGCGGGGCGGTGGGGTCGATCGCCGGCCAGATCGCCAGGGAGCGCGGCGCCGGCCGCGTCGTCGGCGTCGCCGGTGGGCCGGAGAAGTGCCGGCACGCGGTCGAGACGCTGGGCTACGACGCCTGCGTCGACCACCGCGCCGAGGACTGGCGCGCGCAGCTCGAGGCCGCCACCCCGGACGGCATCGACGTCGATTTCGAGAACGTCGGCGGGCCGATCATGGACCACATCCTGATGCGGCTCAACATCGGCGCCCGCGTCTCCCTCTGCGGGATGATCTCCGAGTACAACACCTACGACGAGGGCGGCGAGCACGCCGGGGCCCTCACCAACGTCGGGCAGCTGATCATGCAGCGGGCGACGATCCGCGGCTTCCTCGTCCTCGACTTCGGCCACCGCTTCGAGGAGGCGATCGGCTACCTCGCGGTGCTGCTCGCCGAGGGCAAGCTCCACTACGACGAGACGATCGTCGACGGCGGCCTCGAGGCCGCCCCCGGCGCCCTCGCCCAGCTCTTCGACGGCCGCAACGTCGGCAAGCTGCTGGTCCGCGTCTCCGGGGACTGACCCGAGCTCACGGCGCCTCGGCGACCAGCCGCGCCAGCCGCAGCGCCGTCCGCAGCTCCAGCTGGCGCTCGGCGACGCGATGCCCGAGCAGCTCCTCCGCGCGGCGCACGCGGTAGGCGACGGTGTTGGTGTGGACGCCGAGCCGCCGCGCGGCGCGGACGAAGCTGGCGCCCTCGTCGAGGAAGACGGCGAGGGTGGAGGCAATGCGCATCGCGGCGTCGTCGCCGCCGGCGAGCGGCCCCAGCTCGCGCTCGGCGAAGCGGCGGGCTGCGTCGAGGTCGTCGACCATCAGCGCCTCCAGCGAGACGTCGGGGAAGCAGACGCGGGCGGAGCGGTCGCCGCGCAGCTGCGCGACCCGGCGCGCCAGCAGCGCCTCGCGATGGCTGAGGACGAAGCCGCCGACCCCCGGCGCCGGCGTCCCCGCCGCGACCGAGATCCCGCGGCCGGCGCCGCGCGGGACCCGCAGATCGGCGAGGTGCTGGGGCTCGCGCCGGCCCGCCCAGCAGGCGAGGTGGCGCCCTTGGGCAACGGTAAGCGGCGCCCGCGACCCGAGGCTCTCGGCGACCGCCGCGGCGACCTGCTCCATCTCCCCGAACAGGGCCTCGCCTTCGCCCGGCGGCGAATCCTCCGCCGACTCGTTCCAGACCACGTAGCCGACGTGGAAGCGGTCGAGCTCGTAGCCGAGCCGGCCGCCGGCCGCGGGCGCGTCGACCGGGGCGCCGGCGAGGATCGCCCGCACCTCGGCCGCCCGCACCGCCGCCGCGCCCCGCACCCACTGCTCGCGCTCGGCCATGTAGACATCGGTCAGCTGGCGCTCGATCGCCTCGATCCAGGCGAAGATCCAGGCGTTGAAGAAGCCCATCGCGTCGGCGAGGCGGTCGGGGTCGTCGGTGACCTGGCGCAGGCGCGTCAGGATCATCCCCGAGTAGACGCCCTGGGCGGTGCGGTAGGCGCGCTGCAGGAGGACGAAGTCGAGGCCGCGGACGACGTACTCCTTGGCGTACCCGAGCGCCTCCGGCGGCGCCACCACCGCGCGCGGGTCGGCCCCCTCCCGCAGCAGCGTCACCATCACGCCGAGGTTGGCGCGGGTGCTCTGCAGCGTCCAGGTCCGCATGTCGTCGTCGAGCTCGTCGAGGTGCTCGTGGATCGTGTCGACGAGCGCCGCGGCGACGTCGTCGAGTTCGGCGCTGAGCGTCTCGACGATCGTCTCGATCTCACCCCGGCTGCTGGCGGGGGCCGCGATTGCGGTGCCCGGGCTCACCAGGGCAAGGTAGCGGTTTGTGGTCTCACCACAAAGACCGAATCCGCGATCGGTTGGGGAAGACGACGACACGCCGGCGCCGCCCGCCTACTGTCGGCCCATGGGACAGAGAGAGCACGATCCACGCGTGCTGGCGATCGACGCCGGCGGAACCATGACCGACACCTTCATCGTCGACGACCGCGGCGCCTTCGTCGTCGGCAAGGCGCAGTCCACCCCGCAGGACGAGTCGGTGGGGCTGATGGCCTCCGCCGATGACGCCATGCGCCAGTGGGACTCGACCCCCGAGGAGGCTTTCCCCCGCATCCAGTCCGCCGTCTTCAGCGGCACCGCGATGCTGAACCGGCTGCTGACCCGCAAGGGCCGCCGCGTCGGCGTCCTCGTCACCGCCGGCCAGGAGGACTCGCTGCAGATGGAGCGGGGGATCCAGACCTACCTCGGCTTCTCCTATGCCGACCGACTCCACATCGCCACCCACCACCACAACGACCCGCTGGTCCCCCGCGAGCGGGTCCACGGCGTCCGCGGCCGCATCGACCTCTTCGGCAACGAGGTCCTGCCGCTGCGCGAGGAGGACGTCCGCGAGGGGGTGAACGCGCTGCTCGACGACGACGTCGAGGGGATCGTGATCTCGCTGATCTTCAGCTACCGCAACCCCGCCCACGAGCTGCGGGTGAAGGAGATCGTCGAGGAGGATAAGGCGAAGCGGAGCCTCAACGGCAGCTGCCCGGTCTTCGTCTCCTCCGAGCTCTACCCCTCCCGCCGCGACTTCCCGCGCCTCAACACGACCGTGATCGAGGCCTACGCCGCCGAGCCCTCGCGCGGCACCCTGCGCGCCGTCCGCGACCGCACCAAGGAGCGCGGCGCCGGCTTCGAGCTGCGGGTGATGGCCAGCCACGGCGGCACGATCTCGATCGACGCCGACCAGCTGGCGACCACCCTCGTCTCCGGCCCGATCGGCGGCGTCGTCGGCGCCCGCTGGCTCGCCGACCGGATCGGCCTCAGCAACGTGCTCTGCACCGACATCGGGGGCACCTCCTTCGACATCGCGCTGCTGACCGGCAAGCGCTACGAGGTGACGACGACGCCCGACATGGCGAAATTCCTGCTCAACATGCCGCTCGTGCAGATCGACTCGGTCGGCGCCGGCTGCGGCTCCTTCGTCCGCATCGACCCCAACGCGCGGCGGCCCGAGATCGGCCCCGACTCGGCCGGGGCGATGATCGGCACCGCCTGGCCCGAGGGCGGCGTCGAGACCGCCTCGATCACCGACCTCAACCTCGTCCTCGGCCGCCTCAACCCGGATTACTTCCTCGGCGGCCAGGTCCAGCTCGACGTCGACCGCGCCCGCCACGAGGTCAAGCGCCAGGTCGCCGACCCGCTCGGGCTCGGGGTCGAGCAGGCGGCCGCCGGGGTGATCGAGCTGTTCGAGACCTCGCTGCGCAACGAGGCCGTCGGCCGCATCCTCGGCAAGGGCTACAGCCCCGCCGACTACACCCTGCTCTGCTACGGCGGCGGCGGCCCCCTGCACGTCTCCGGCTACACCAAGGGCGTCCCCTACCAGCAGGTCCTCGTCCCCGAGTGGGCGGCGGGCTTCTCGGCCTTCGGCTGCGCCTGCGCCGACTTCGAGTACCGCTTCGACCGCCAGGTC
>JBLNAC010000022.1:0-4363 GCA_050259155.1 Syntrophothermus sp. | reverse complement strand
CGAAGGGAGCTCCTTCGTCGCTGTCTCCGAGGAGCGCGGCGAGGTCGCCTTCGGGGGCGGCGGCGAGTCGCGGGTCGTGATCGACCCGATCGACGGCTCGCTCAACGCGCGGCGCACGATCCCCTCGCACAGCCTCAGCATCGCCGTCGCCTCCGGGCCGACGATGGCCGACGTCGAGTTCGGGTTCGTCCACGACTTCGGCGCCGACGAGGAGTTCATGGCGAGCCGCGGCGAGGGAGCGCTCCTCGGCGGCAGCCCGGCCCGGGTCGCCGCCGTCGACGGCAGGCTCGAGGTCGTCGGCCTCGAGTCGGCCGAGCCCGAATGGGCGCAGCCGGCGCTCGCCGCGCTCGAGGGCAGCGTCTATCGCGTGCGCGTCGTCGGCTCGATCGCGATTACCGTCGCCTATGTCGCCGCCGGCCGCTTCGACGCGATGCTGAGCCTGCGTCCCTGCCGCTCGGTCGATGCGGCCGCGGCGCAGCTGATCGTGCGCGAGGCGGGCGGCGCGGTCGCCTTCGGCGAGCTCGGCCTGGACCGCGCCTCGCTGGAGCTCGCCGCGCGCTACCCGGTCGCCGCCGCCTGCGACGGGTCGGCGCTGGCGACGGTGGTCAGTGCTCAAAGCGCCCGCTCCGGGTATCCAGACAGCGTGTAACCCAGGAAGCGAGGGGGTTTAGGAACGTGTGTTCGCAAAGAACATATGTTCGCTAAGCTCGAAGCCGGGCAGCAAAAACGACTCGAAGGGATCCTCACTCCATGCCAACGGAGAGCAACAACAGCAACGCCAAGACTCAGGCCAAGCGCGCGACGACGGAAGCCAAGCACGCCGTCGAAGCCGCCGCGACCGCCGACAAGAAAGCAGCCAAGAAGACCATCACGGCGGAGAAGAAGATCGTCGCCGCCGAGCGGCCGCAGGTCCAGGCCGTCGCGGAAGCCGCTGTCGACCTGCCGGTCGGCGTCGCCCTCACCGTCACCGACCGGATCTCGGAGCTGGTCGAACCGTGGACCGACCGCACCCGCGCCGAGAAGCAGATCAAGACCTACCGCTCGCAGCTGCGCAAAGCGCTGAAGCGGAGCGAGCGCCGCGGCGCCACCGCCCGTCGCCGCGCGACCACCGAGGCCCGCCGGACCCGCAACCGGGTCGAGCGCGAGGCCCGCAAGCGCCAGCGCTCCGTCGAGACGACGATCAGGCGCAATCGCGACGAGGTCGAGTCCCGCGTCCGCCAGGCGATCGACGACCAGACGACTCGGGCCCAGGGGCTCGTCGACACCGTTACCGACCAGCTCGCCGCGCTCCGCTAGCAGGAGCGCGCTCAAGCGCGGCGCGGACGCGCCACCAGCTCACGAAGCCCCGCATGGTTCGCCGTGCGGGGCTTCTCTCGTCTGCGCCCCGCTCGGCCGCGGCCGCTCTCGGGAGCGCCCGCGGCCGGCGCGCTCTAGAGCGAGCTCAGGGCTACCGGCCGATCACCGCCACCGGTGGTGAGCTGGCCTCGTCGTAGGGAAGGCCGGGCTGCGGCCGGACGTGGGCGCGGAACTGGAAGCGGACGCCCCGGCTGTCGTCGTCGCTGAACGCGTAGGCCAGCCGGAAGGCGCCGGCGGCGTCGGTCTGGACGGTGCGGAACTCGCTCCAGGGCAGGCCCGCGACACGGAATTCGAGCTCGACGGCGAGACCGGTCGGCGGGACCGCGGCTCCCTTGCCGCCGACCCGGCCGCCGAAGACGACCGGCGCGCCGCCGACCCGCGCCATCGGGGTCGAAGCGCGGAGGCTGACCGCCGCGCGGACTCCGACCCGCAGGTCGCGCCCGCGGCCGGCGGCGAGGGTACGCGTGCCGGCGAAGGCGACGGCGACGCGGCGGCTCGGCCCCGGCGCCAGCCGGGCGGCGAAGGAGCCGTCGGCCCCGGTCTCGACGGTCGTCGTCCGCCAGCTCGGCTCGGCGCCCGAATCGAAGACCTCGGTCACCTCGACCGGCTCCCCGGCGACCGGGACCCCGGTGGCCGTCGTCAATCTGCCGGCCAGCGGGACTCCGCGCCCGTAGCCGACCGTCGTCGTCGCCGGCCGGAGCGCCAGCGCGGCAATCGTCCGATTGCGGCAGCGCAGCCCGTGCGGGCCGCGCCGGCAGCGGTGGGCGACGAAGCGGCTACCGCCGAAGCCGACCGCGAGCGCGGTGCCGGCCTTGACTGGGTTGGAGAGGACCATCGCCGCCCCGTCGGCGCGGCGCCCGGTCTCGGCCCGGTTGCCGGCGACGTCGAACCCCGTCGCGCGGAGCTCGTAGACGCCCGGCGGGTAGGCGTCCGAGGCCCAATGCGCGATCAGCCGGCCGCCGGTGACCTCGGTCGGCAGCGGCTGGAACGGGAGCATGGTTCCCAGCGGGCGGATCGCGATCGAGCCCCGGTCGCGGCTCGGGCCCGACAGCGCGTCGGCGACGACGGCGACGATCCGCTCCGGATCGGCGGGGTCGCGGACCGACTCGAAGGCGACGCGAGGCTCGGTTTCGTCGATCCGGATTGTTGCCGCGTCGCCGCCGACGTTGCCGACGGCGTCGCGGGCGAAGCCGAGGACCTCGTGCAGGCCGTCGCCATGGACGATCGCGCTCGTCCGCGGTCCGGCTGTCAGGGTCGGCGGTCGCCCGTCGACGGCGATCCAGGTGGCGGGGCCCGCCGGACCGGCCGCGTCCATCCCGGAGAGCCGATCCGCGGCCGTCGCGGCGACCTGCACCGGCCGGCTCGACCAGCCGGCCGGGGCCCCGGCGAACGCGACCTCGGGCGGACTACCGTCGACGCGAAGCGCGGCGGTCCCGATAGCCGCGGACCGCATGCCGGTTCCGGAGACGGCGACGGCCTTGACGACGTTCACGCCCTCGAGCAGGGGACCGAGGACGATCGAGTCGTCCGCCTCGCCGCCGCCGAGGTCGGTCTCCTCCGCGCTGCAGCGGTCTGGTCCGGCGCACGGCCCGGTCTCGCCGCCGTGCCCGAGCTCGACCGCGTAGCCGCGGATCCCGGAAAGAGGCCGGGGTGCCCCGGGATGCTGAAGGCGCACCTCGACGTCGTCTCCAGCTCTGATCCAGCCTTCGGGGACGATCGGGGACACGACGCTCGGGCGACCGTTGTCGAAGCGCAGGAGGACCGTTTCGGCGACGCCCTCGACTCCGCCGCCCTGCGTCCACAGCGAGAGGCGGTAAGAGCCGGGCGCCGGCGGCGCGCCGCGGGGCCCGGGCGGGATGAGCGCCGACATCCGCCGGCGTCCGAGCTGCAGCTCCCCCGAGCTCAGCGCACGCCCGGCTTCGTCGGCGAGCCGATATCCGATCGAGGTCGCCTGCTGAAGCGGCTGGGCGGAGCCGGATGCCAGGTCCCAGGCGACGGCGAATTCCCGATCGGCGCTCCATCCGGAACCGCTCTCGACGCGCAGACCCGCGACTTCCAGGTTCAGCGGACCCCGGCTTTCGGCGGCGCCGGCCTCGGTCGCTACGTCGCCGCCGCCGAGCGCGGCGGCGGCCGCCGCGACGAGGGCGAGGGCCCTGACGGCGAGGCCTCTCATGGGCCGAACTCCCCGGCGGGACTGCCGGCTGCCGGCGCCGGGCTCGCGGAGGCGGGCGGCGGCGGAGGTTCGGGCGGTGGCGGCGTGTATTCGACCGCTCCGCTCGAGCTGGGCGGCGATTGCGCCGGCTCGGCCGTTGGCTTGTCCTGCGGCTTGACTTCCGCCTCCGGCGTGGGGTTCGGCTGCGGCTCGGGTTCCGTCGGGGGCGGTTCGGCCGCCGGCGGCTCCGGGGCCGGCGGTTCCGGGGTCGGCCGCTCGATCGCGGCCGGCCCGTCGTCCTGGGCGATCAGCGCCGGGGCGGGGACGACCCCGGTGGCGACGCAGGCCGCCGCCCCGCCGGCCGTGCCGACGCAGATCGCGAGCACCTTCGCCAGCGCGGCGACGCCGGCTCCGCGGGCGCCGCCGGCGGCCGCGATCTGGGTCGCCGCCGGTTCGGCCGCGCCCCCGCCGCCCAGGCGGGAGGCGAGGTCGGTGAGGGCATCGTGCGCGCGTTCCAGCAGCGAGCGGCCGACGGGCAGGGCCGGCGCCAGGGCCGCCGCCGCGCCGGGGGCGGCGCGGTAGGCGCGCAGCGCGGCGCGGCAGTGGGCGCAGGCCCGCAGGTGCTCGCGCACGGCATCGGCATCGGCGGCGTCCGCCTCGCCGTCGCAGTAGAGGGAGAGGAGCGGCTGCAGCTCGGCGCAGCGGTCGCCGGCCTCGCTGCGGGCGAGGAAGCGGCGGAAGCGCTCGCGCCCCTCGGCCAGGCAGCGGTTGATCTTGGTCGCGCTGAAGCCGGTGATCTCACCGATCTCGCGGTAGGAGTACCCCTCGGCGAGCAGGGTCAGCGCCCGCAGCTCC
>JBLNAC010000021.1:0-2533 GCA_050259155.1 Syntrophothermus sp. | reverse complement strand
AGGGCCTGCAGGTCGAGCTGAAGCGGATCCAGCGCGAGGTCGGGATCACCTTCGTCTACGTCACCCACGACCAGGAGGAGGCGCTGACGATGAGCGACCGGATCGCGGTGATGAACCGCGGCCGGGTCGAGCAGGTCGACGCCCCGGAGGCGATCTACAACCGGCCGACGACGACCTTCGTCGCCGGCTTCATCGGCGTCTCCAACCTGATGCCCGCCAGGGTCACCGGCACCGGCAAGGTGCGGCTCGAGAGCGGCCTCGAGCTCGAGGCCGACACCGGCGATCTGCCGGTCGGCGAGTCCTGCGCCGCCGTCGTGCGGCCGGAGAAGCTGTGGATCGGCCTCGCCGGCAACGGCGCCGCCGCGGCGGGCGGGCCGCAGGTCGAGGGCGTCGTCGAGAGCTCGGTCTACCTCGGCACGGCGACCCAGATCGTCGTCGACCTCGGCGAGGGGGTGCGGATGACGGTCCTGGTGCCCAACGCCGACGAGGCCGAACGGCAGCGCCTGCCGGGCGGCGGCGCCCGCGTCGTGCTCGGCTGGCAGCCGGAGAACATGCACATCGTCACGGAATCGAAGGGCGGGAGGTCCGAAGCGGGCGAACCCGTACTGACAAGCGAAGAGGGAGGATGACCGGAATGCGGAGGAGAAGCTCGCGGAGGGCGGTACCGACACTTGCGGCCGCGGCGGCCGTCCTGGCGCTGACCCTGGTGCTGGCCGCCTGCGGCGGTGGGATCGAAGGCGGCGGGGGCGGCGGCGGGGAAGAAGCCGAACAGGTGAAGCTGGAAGGGAAGCCGTCGGGCACCCTGACCATCTCCAACTGGCCCCTCTACATCGACAAGCAGACGATCCCTAACTTCGAAAAGAAATTCGGCGTCAAGGTCAAGTACATCGAAGACATCAACTCGAACGAAGAATTCTTCAGCAAGATGCAGCCGCTGCTCCAGCAGGGGGAATCGGGCGGCCGCGACATGTTCGTGCTGGCCGGTTACGAGATCAGCAAAATGCGCAAGCTCGGCTACCTGCAGAACCTCGACAAATCGGGCCTGCCGAACGTCGAAAAGAACCTGCTCCAGAGCCTGCGCAACCCGCCCTACGACCCGAACCGCACCTACACGGTTCCGTGGCAGAGCGGCATGACCGGGATCATCGTCAACAAGGAACTGGCGCCGGAAGTGCGCTCCATCTGCGACCTCTTCGACTCCAAGTACAAGGGCAAAGTCGACTTCCTCAACGAAGTCAGGGAAACGGTGCCGCTGGTGATGAAGTGCGAAGGCGTCGATCCCGCCAAGGCGACCGAAGCCGACTGGCTGAAGGCGATCGAAAAAATCAAGGGCGCGGCCGAATCGGGGCAGATCCGCCGCTTCACCGGCAACGACTACGCCCGCGACCTGACAAGCGGCGACGCGGTCGCCGTGATCGGCTGGTCCGGGGACGCCGTCCAGCTGCAGGCCGACAACCCCAACCTCGAATGGAGGATGCCGACCCAGGGGTGCATGCAGTGGTCGGAAGACATGATCATCCCGGTCGGCGCGCCGAACCCGACGGCCGCCGAGGCGTTCATGAACTACGTCTACGAACCTGAGGTCCAGGCCCCGATCGCCGAATACATCAACTACGTGACGCCAGTGGAAGGCGTCCAGGAAGTATTCGAAAAAACGGACCCGGAACTGGCGACCAACCCGCTGATCTTCCCCAGCGCATCGTTCACCAAGAAGTGCTCGCCGACCCCGCCGCTGGAAGGCGAAGAGGAACAGAACGTGATCCGGGCGTTCGACGCGGTCCTCAACGGCTGATCGAGATGGGCGGCGCGGCGACTCCGAGCGAGCCGGGGGCGGTGGTCTGATGGCCACCGTCCGCCGCCGCGCCGTCCCCTACTTCCTGCTCGGGCCGGGGACGATCTGGCTCGTCCTCTTCTTCGTCGTGCCGCTGTACTTCATGGGCAGACTGTCGCTGGAGTCGGGGTCCCTCGGGAGCCTCGAATTCAACTGGAACTGGTCGAACTACAGCGAAGCGCTGTCCTCCTACGACACGCAGCTCGTCCGCTCGTTCGTCTACGCGGGGGTGGCGACGGTGCTGGCCCTCCTCATCGCCTACCCGCTCGCCTACGTGATCGCCTTCAAGGCTGGGCGCTGGCGTAACGTGCTGCTGTTCGCCGTCGTCGCCCCGTTCTTCACCACCTACCTGATCCGGACCATCGCCTGGGAGACGATCCTCGCCGACGAAAGCCCGGTGACCGAATTCCTGCAGGCGATCGGGCTGGCGCCCAGCGGTCACATCCTCGCCACCAGCTCGGCGGTGATCGCCGGGCTCACCTACAACTTCCTGCCCTTCATGGTCCTGCCGCTCTACGCCAGCCTGGAGCGGATCGACGCGCGCCTGATCGAGGCCGCCAAGGACCTCTACTCCAGCGCCGCGCAGGCGTTCTGGCGAGTGACGCTGCCGCTCTCGGCGCCGGGCATCGTCGCCGGCACCCTGCTCACCTTCATCCCCGCCGCCGGCGACTACGTCAACGCGCAGTTCCTCGGCGGCGTCGG
>JBLNAC010000020.1:0-4339 GCA_050259155.1 Syntrophothermus sp. | reverse complement strand
GCGCACGGTGCCCTTCGTCTCCAAGGCGACCGGCACACCGCTGGCCAAAGTGGCGGCGCGGCTGATGCTGGGGGAGAAGCTGGCGGCCATCGATCTGCCGCGGGCGCCCGACGGCCACGTCAGCGTCAAGGAGGCGGTGCTCCCCTTCTCGAGGTTCGCGGGCGTCGACTCGGTGCTCGGCCCGGAGATGAAGAGCACCGGCGAGGTGATGGGGATCGCCGCCGACTTCCCGACGGCGTTCGGCAAGGCGCAGGCCGCGGCCGGCGCGCTGCTGCCCGAGGAGGGCTCTGTCTTCATCACCGTCACCGACACCGACAAGCCCGCCGCCACGCAGCTGGCGGCCCGCTTCCACGACCTCGGCTTCGAGGTCATCGCCACCGGCGGCACGGCGCAGGCGATCGAGCGGATGGGCGTCCCGGTGACGCGCATCAACAAGATCGCCGAAGGCTCCCCGCACGTCGTCGACCTGATCCGCAAGCGCCGCTGCGACCTCGTCATCAACACTCCCACCGGCTCCGGCGCGCGCGCCGACGGCTACGAGATCCGCACCGCGGCGGTCCGCCACGGCATCCCCTGCATCACGACGATGACGGGCGCGACGGCGGCGGCGCGGGCGATCGCCGCCGGCCGTCGCGACGAGGCAGAGGTCCGGTCGCTGCAGGAGATCCACGACGTGGGCGCAGCCTCCTCCGCTCCCGCGGATGCCTGAGGGATCAGCCACGGAGCTGCATCCGCTCCCGCGTTCCGGGGCGGCGCCGCCGGCCCCGTTCGGCAGGAGGTCCTGCGAGGTGGTCGAGACCCGGGAGTCCGGCGGCTACCGCGTCTTCTCGCTGCGCGATCCGGTTGGGCCGGCACCCGAAGCGGGCCAGTTCTACATGCTCGCCGCCGTGACCGCATGGGCCGGAGAGGGGGGCCGCGCCTTCCTGCCCCGCGCGATCTCCGTGGCCGAGGCCCGCCCGGAGGCGGCGGGCCTCCGGCTGGACTTCCTCGTCGAGTCCGTCGGGCCCGGCACCGACCGCCTCTGCGGCCTGCGGCCGGGCGAGGAGGTGTGGGTCACCGGGCCGCTCGGCAACGGGTTCGCCTCGCCCCGCGAGGCGAACCCCGGCGCCGCCGGGGCGATCCTCGTGGGCGGCGGGATCGGGGTCGCCCCGCTGGCGCTCCTGCGCCGCAGGCTGGCCGAGCGGGGGGTCCCCCTGCGGGTCCTGCTCGGGTTCCGCGATCGCCGCCACAGCGGCGGCCTCGACCTGTTCTGCGGCTCCGGCGGCGAGCTCTGCCCCGAGGTCCGCCTCGCCAGCGAGGACGGCCATGCCGGCCACCGCGGCTACGTGACCGACCTGCTGGCGGCGGTCCTCGCGGGCGACGACGCGTCCTCGGCGGTCGTCTGCGCCTGCGGCCCGCCGCCGATGCTGGAGGCGGTGGCCAGGCTCTGCGAGGAGCGGGGCGTCGTCGCCCAGCTGGCGCTGGAGTCGCCGATGGCCTGCGGCTTCGGCGCCTGCTTCGGCTGCGCCGTCCCCAAGCCGGGCGGCGGCTATCTCCGTCTCTGCGTCGACGGGCCCGTGCTCTCCGGGCCGGTGTCTCGTCCGGGGTTCGTTCCCGAGCCGGCGGGCCTCGGCGGCCATGCGGCGGGGGGACGGCCCGATCCAGGAAGGCACCGGAGTCGGCCCGCCCGCGGCGGGCGCGGAGGCGAGCGGGCGAGCGTCCCGGGGGCGATCGGCGCGAGCGAGCGAGGGCGGAGCACGCGGGCGGTCGATTTCTGTGGCATGCAGCTCGAGCATCCCGTCATCAACGCGTCCGGGACCTACGACGCGATCGCCGCGAGGAGGGCCTTCGGGGACGCGGTGCTCGAGGATTTCCCGTTCTCCGCCTTCGTCTCGAAGACGATCACGCCGGAGCCGAGGGCGGGCAACGCGCCGCGCCGGATCTGGGAGACCCCGGCGGGCATGCTGAACTCGATCGGCTTGCCGAACAGGGGCCTCGACGGCTTCCTCGCCGAGGACCTGCCGCGGCTGGCGGAGCTCCCGGTGCCCCTGATCGTCTCGGTGATGGCGACGAGCCGCGAGCAGTTCGAGCGGCTGGTGGCGGCTGTCGCCGAGCGCGAGGAGGTGGCGGCGGTCGAGCTGAACGTCTCCTGCCCGAACGTCCACTCCGGCCTGATCGTCGGCGAGCAGCCGGCGGAGACCGAGGCGCTCGCCGCCGCGCTGCGACCGCTGACCGACAAGCCGCTGATCGTGAAGCTGACGCCGAACGTCGCCGACCCGGCCGCGGTCGCCGTCGGCGCCGAGCAGGGGGGCGCGGACGCGGTCTCCCTGATCAACACGCTGAAGGGGTCGGCCCTCGACCCGGCCAGCGGCGAGGCGGCGCTAGGCGCCGGGCACGGCGGCCTCTCCGGGCCCGCGGTGCGGCCGGTCGCCCTGGCCCAGGTGCGCGCCGCGGCGGCCGCCGTGTCGATCCCGCTGATCGGCATGGGCGGCGTCGCAAGCGGGGCGGACGCGGCCGAGTTCCTCGCCGCCGGGGCGACGCTGGTCGCCGTCGGCACCGAGAGCTTCCGCGACCCGCGCGCAGGGTCCCGGGTGGCCGCGGAGCTCGAATCTTCGCTCTCTGCGGGCCGCGATCGGCCCGCGGTGCTGGACCTCGACTAGAGGTTGAGGTGAATTTGGCGGCAATTGCCGTCCTGCCGCTTGCACCTGCCCAGGCCGCGGCTATACTCGCCGCCCACATGGCAGCGCCCCCAGTTAAGAGCACCGTCGCGGCCCCGGAGCGGTCTCTCGACCAGAGGATGGAGGCCCTGAAGCGGGCCAACGACATCCGCACCGCCCGCGCCAAGCTGAAGAAGGACCTGAAGGCGAGCCGCGCGAGCATCCACGCGATCCTCCTGGACCCGCCGGAGTACGTGCTGACCGCGAAGGTCTTCGACATGCTCCTCGCCGTCCCCAAGTACGGCCGGGTCAAGACCAACCGCATCCTCAACCAGTGCCGGATCTCGCCGTCGAAGACGATCGGCGGCCTCTCCGATCGCCAGCGCGCCGAGCTGGTCTCCCTGCTCCGCCGGTAGGTAAGGACGACCGCGGCGCCGGTCAGTATCGGCGCCCGATGACGAGCGCGGAGCCATCCACCCGGACCGGGGCGAAGGTATTCGTGATCACCGGTCCCTCCGGGGTCGGCAAGGGGACCCTGATCAGGCGGTTGCTGGCCCGCTGCCCGAGCCTCGAGCTCTCGATCTCGGCGACGACGCGGCAGCCGCGCCAGGGCGAGCGCGACGGCGTCGACTACCACTTCCTCTCGCCGCGGGAGTTCGAGCGGCGCATCCAGGACCGGGACTTCCTCGAGTTCGCCACCTACAGCGGCAACCGCTACGGGACGCTGCGCTCGGAGGTCGAGCGCCGGCTCGCGGCGGGGCGCTCGGTCGTGCTGGAGATCGAGGTCCAGGGCGCGCAGCAGGTCCGCCAGGCCGCGCCGGACTCGGTGCAGATCTTCATCGCCCCCCCCGACCCCGCCGTCCTGCGCGAGCGGTTGCTCGGCCGCGGCACCGACTCGGAGGAGGCGATCGACAGCCGCCTCGAGGTGGCCGGGCAGGAGCTGGCGGCGGCCGAGGACTTCGACTACCAGGTGGTCAACGACGAGGTCGAGCGTGCCGCCGACGAGCTGGTCGGGATAGTTCGCCGAGAGCTCGGCGGGGCCCGCGAGGATTGATCGACTACACTCCGCCGCCGATGATCAAACCACGCGTGGACAAGCTCCTGGAGCACTCCGACTCCCGCTACGCCGCCGTCGTGGTCGCGGCCAAGCGGGCGCGGCAGATCAACAGCTACTTCCACAACCTCGGCGAGGGCGGCTTCGGCGAATACCCGCCGCCGATGGTGGAAACCCACGCCGAGGGGAACTACCTGACGATGGCGCTCGGGGAGCTCTCCGAGGGCAAGCTGAAATACGAGTACCGCAGCTAGCGCCCGCCGGGCGCCGACCCGAGGAGCACAGATGGCTCGAATCCTGCTTGGCGTCAGCGGTGGGATCGCCGCCTACAAGGCGCTGGAGCTGGCCCGCCTGGCGACCGTCGCCGGCCACGGCGTGCGGGTGCTGATGACCGAGGCGGCGACCCGCTTCGTCGGCCCGGCCTCCTTCGAGGGCATCGTCGGCGCGCCCGTCCTCGTCTCCGAGTTCGACCGCGACCCGATGCGGGGCGCCTTCCCCGGGGAGGCGGCGCCGAGCCACGAGCCGATCTCGCACCTCGAGCTCGCCGCCTCCTGCGACGCCTACCTCGTCGCCCCGGCCTCCGCCAACACGATCGCCAAGCTCGCCGCCGGCGCCGCGGACTCGATGCTGACCACCTCCTTCCTCGCCT
>JBLNAC010000019.1:0-6243 GCA_050259155.1 Syntrophothermus sp. | reverse complement strand
ATGCCGTCCTCCTGCCGCCCGGGGCGGGCGTCCGCCGCACCGCGGCCGCGCTGCGCCGCAACCAGCGCGTCGTCTACGCGCAGCCCAACTACCTCGCCCATGCCTCGGCGAAGAGCAGCGGCGGCAACGGCTTCGAACTCCCGGACGACACCGGGGTCCTCGAAGGCTCGGCCGAAATCGGGGTCCAGTACGGCTGGATCGGCAAGCAGTGGAACTTCCTCTCCTCCCAGCCCGGCGGCCTGGTACGCCAGACCTCGCCGGGCGGCATCGACGCGATCGCCGCCTGGCAGAGGCTGCAGGAAGTCGGACGCCCCGGCGCGCGGGGCGTCCGGATCGCGGTCCTCGACACCGGCATCGCCTACCGCAACAAGGGGGCGGAATTCGCCCGCAGCCCGGACTTCAGCGCCGAACAGTTCCTGCAGGGGTACGACTTCGTCGGCAAGGATCGCCTGCCGCTCGACCAGAACGGCCATGGCACCCACGTCGCCGGGACGATCGCGGAGAAGACGGGGAACGGGATCGGGCTCACCGGGCTCGCCTACAACGCGAAGCTGATCCCGATCCGCGTCCTCAACCGCAGGGGCGTCGGCAACGCCGCGACGATCGCGAAGGGGATCCGCTTCGCGGTCGAGCACCGCGCGCAGGTGATCAACATGAGCTTCAACTTCGAATGCGGGCAGAAGGTGCCCCTGGTCGACGAAGCCCTGAGGGAAGCGTACGCGCACGGCGTCGTCGCCGTGGCCTCGGCCGGGAACCTGACCACGGTCACGGCCAGCGGCCAGCCGGCGAAGAACTGCGTCTCCGAGCCGGCCACGGGTCCGCGGGTGATCGCCGTCGGCGGCACGACGGAGGGGGGCTGCATCGGCGACTACTCGGTGGCCGGCACGGCGATCGACGTCGTCGCCCCCGGCGGCGGGGTGCCGGCGGCCTCGTGCCCCTCGGTGCTCTCCCGGCCGATCTACCAGGTGACGCTGAAGCCGGGCTCGACGACCGAATTCGCCATCCCGGGGACGTACACCGGCACCTCGATGGCGGCCGCGCACGCCTCGGGCGTCGTCGCCCAGATCCTCGCCAGCGGCGTCCTCGGCAAGCGGCCGAGCCCGAAAGCGCGCGTCAAGGCGGTCACCCGCCGCCTCGAGAGGACCGCGCGCGACATCGGCCAGCCGGCGCTCGTGCAGGGCGCGGGGCTGATCGACGCCGGCGCCGCGACGGATCCCTCCGGCTAGCCGCGCGGCCGGGCCGGCGCTCAGCTCAGGTCGTGTGGATGATCAGGACCGAGCAGGGCGCGTGGTGGGAGATCGCGTTGGGAACGCTTCCCAAGAAGCGGCGGGCGCCGGTCATGCCCTTGTTGCCGACCACGATCAGGTCGGCCTGGTGTTTCTCGGCGACGTCGACGATGGCCTCGGCGGGGTCGCCGGAGACGGCCTGGATCTCGACCTCGGCGACGCCGCTCCGGCGGGCCTCGGCGGCGGCCGCCTCGAGCACGAGGTTGACGTCCTCGCGCGGCCCGAACTCATGCTGGACGTCGACCGGCGCGTCCCGGCTCTCGGTCTGGACGCGGCGGCCGGAGACCGGCGCGTAGGCGCTCACCAAGAAGAGCGAGGCGCCCGAGGCCTTGGCCAGGTCGATCGCCTGCCTGACGGCCTCCCCGGCGGTCTCGGAACCGTCGGTGCCAACCACGATGCGAGTGAACACGCGCCCATCCCTCCCTCGGGTCACTGCTGACGATGGCGTGATACTAGTCGTGTCGGCGGGGGCTGTGATCGGCCCACTATCGCCTGCCGTGGACCGGCAGTCCGTGAAATCCGTCACCGAGGATTTCCGTCGGGGTCGTCGAGAGGCGCACGATCGCGATCGCGATCGAGGCGACCAGGCAGACGACGAGGACGACCATTCCGACCTTCCAGAGCCAGGGCACGGGAGTAGGGTAGGCGCCGTGGGGCTGGAGCGTGTAGTCGATGGAGTCTGGGTCCTGCGCGGCGACCTCCGCGGGGCGATGAACGTCTACTTCCTCGAGGACGGCGACGGAGTCGTCCAGTTCGACGCCGGGACCAAGGCGATGCGCCGGGCGGTCGCGAGCGAGGCGCGGCAGCTCGGGGGCCTGAAGCGGATCGTCCTCGGCCACGCGCACGCCGACCATCGCGGCACCGCGCCCTTCCTGGGCGCGCCGGTCTACTGCCACCCGGACGAGGTCGCCGACGCCGAAAGCCCGGCCGCGATCAGCAGCTACTTCGACCTCTCGCTGCTGCCGGTGGCACCGGTGCGGTGGATATACCCCTTTCTGCTCAGGCACTGGGACGGTGGCGCGGTGAGGATCGACGGGACCGTGGAGGAGGGCGACCGGGTGGCCGGCTTCGATGTCCTCCACTTCCCGGGCCACGCGCCCGGGTTGATCGCGCTATGGCGCGAGGCGGACCGGGTGGCGATCGTCAGCGACGTCGTCTACCTGGTCGACGCGGCGCGCCTGAAGCCGCTGCCCGAGGGGGAGGCCAGCGTCCCCCACCCGGCCTTCGCCTGGGACCACGAGAAGGCGAAGGCATCGGTGCGCCGGCTGGCGGAGCTCGACCCCCGGGTCGTCGCCACCGGGCACGACCGGCCGCTGCGGGGCGAGAGCCTGCGCGCCACGCTCCTGCGCGCCGCCGAGAAGCTCTGAGCAACTGTAAGTTGCCGTGACTGATGATCGGGACCTACGCCTCGGCGGCGTTGATCTGCGCCGCCTCGCTGCTGGTCGGCCGGGCGCTGCTCTCGCTGGGCGGGCGGGAGCGCTGGTCCTGGCTCGAGCCGGCCTGCGGGCTCGGCGCGATCCTCACCGTCTCCGGGGTCCTGGCGCGGGCGCCCGGCCACGGCACGACCGCGACGCTCGGCATCCTCGTCCTCCTGGTCGCCGCCGCCGTGGTCGCCCTGCGGCGCCCCCACCCCGCGCCCGGCGCCTGGCGCGCCGGCCTGCCCGTCGCGGTCGCGGTGGCGCTGGTCCTGGCGATCCCCTTTGCCGTCAGCGGGCGCTGGGGGCTCCTCGGGGTGGGGTTCAACAACGACCTGGGCCTTCACCTCGCCTGGGCCGAGTGGCTGCGGAGCGGCTTCGGGCCAGCCCCCGACCCCGGCTACCCGCTGGGGCCTCACGGCCTCGCCGTGGCGGCCGCCGCGGTGCCCGGGATCGGCCTCGGGCAGGCCTTCATCGGCGAGATCGTCGCGATCGGGGTCCTGACCGGGCTCACCGCCCTGGCGGCGCTGGCCGAGATGCGCCCCGGGCGGCGGCTGCTGGCGGCGACGCTGGTCGCGGTCCCCTACCTCGCCGCCTCCTACTACGCGCAGGCGGCCTTCAAGGAGACCGCGGAGGCGATGTTCGTGCTCGCCTTCGCCTGCTTCCTGCTGGCCCCCGGGAGGCTGCCGGCCGACCGCGCCGGCAGGGCCCGGTTCGCGCTGGTGCCGCTGGCGCTGGCCGGCGGCATCTTCTTCTCCTACAGCTTCGCCGGCCTCGCCTGGCCGGTCGCGATCCTCTTCTTCTGGGCCCTGGCCAAGCCGGTCGTGCGGCGGGCGCTGCGGCCGCGGTCGCTGGCGCGGCTGCTGCTGCGGCCGACGACCCTGATCGCGATCGCGGTCATCGCGGTCCTCGCGGCGCTGGCCCTGGTCGGCCCCTTCGGCTTCGCCAGCAGCTTCAACAAGGTCGCCGGCAGCGGCACCTACGGCCCGGTCAGCCCGATCGAGGCGCTCGGGGTCTGGGCCGCCTCCAACTACCGCCTGGACGCCGCCGGCGGCGCCGACCTCGCCGGGCTGGGCGGGGCGGTCGCGATCCTGGCGCTCCTCGTCGGCGTCGCCTGGTGGGTGGCGCGCCGGCAGGCGACGATCCCGATCGCGCTCGGCGCCGGCGCCGTCATCTACCTCCTCTCGCTGCCGTCCAGCGGCGACTACTCGCAGGCCAAGGCGCTGATGATCGCGGCGCCGCTGGCGATGCTCGTCGCCGTCAAGCCGCTGGTCTGGGAGTTCCCGGGGCGGCGGCGCGGCAGCGGGCCGGTCGCGCTGCGGCTCGCCTGGGCGGCGCTGGCGGTCGCCTTCGTCGGCGGCGCGATCTACTCCAGCTTCCTGGCCCTGCGGGACGCCCCGGTCGCTCCCCCCGGCCACGGCTCCGAGCTGCGGGCCTTCCTCCCGATCCTGCACGGCGAGCCGGTCCTCTACGCGGGCCAGGACCGCTACGCGGCCTACGAGCTGCTCGGCGCCGACACCCACGTGCCGCTGGTCGAGTTCCCCGACGACACGGTCTCGCCGAATCCCGAAAAGCCCTTCGACACCGGCGACGCCTACAGCCCGATCGACTTCGACTCCTTCAACCGCTCGACGCTCGATCGCTTCCCCTACGTGATCACCGGCCGCGCCGCCTGGACCAGCCAGGCGCCGCCGAACTTCGAACGGATCGCGGCGACGCCCTCGTTCGTCCTCTGGCGGCGCCGGGGGCCCACCCCGCCGAACCGCCACGTGCTGCTCGAGGGCACCGAGGCCGGCGCCCGCGCGAACTGCGCCTCGCCGGAGATCCGGATCCTGTTCTCGAACCGCGGGCGCGCCTCGCTCTTCCCGGGGGCGGTGATCGGGCCCAAAGCCGCCTGGAGCGAGGGAAGCGTGCTCGGCACCGGCGCCGAGACCTCGCAGCGGCTGACGCTGCCGGCGGGCGCCTGGGACCTGTCAATCCAGTACTTCTCGCCGTTCGACCTGACCCTTTCCGCGCCGGGCTTCGAACAGCCGCTGAAGGCGGCGCTCGACGGCCAGCGCCCGAACACGATCAGCCTCATCAACGACGGCCAGTACTGGCCGGCCGGGCGCTACCGAAGCGAAGGCGGCAGCATCCTCTTCACCCTGCGGAGCGCCGATGCCAGCGCTCTCCAGAGCCTCACCGGCTACGACGGCAAGGCATACGTCGGCGAGCTGGTCGCGGTCCCCGCCGGGCCCCGCCGCGTCGTCCCGCTGGCGCGGGCCTGCGACGGCTGGGTCGACTGGTACGAATCGGCCGAAACGCCGTGAGAGGCGCTCAGGCCTTCTCGCAGCGCGCCTGGTAGATCGAGGTGAACCCGGTTTCGAAGCCGTTGCGGGCGGCGCGCAGGTAGAGCCGCCAGACGCGAACCCGTTCGGGGCCGGCGAGGCGGGTGGCGACGGTCAGGTTCTCGTCCAGGTTGCGGGCCCAGTGGCGCAGGGTCTCGGCGTAGTCGGGGGCGAAGTCCTCGACGTGATGGGTGACGAAGCCCGCGCGTTCCAGCGCCAGCAGCACCCGTGAGAGGTGCAGCGGCGCGGCGTCGGGAAAGACGTAGCGCTCCGAGAAGGCGCCGGCCTCGGCGTCGGTGTGGCGCAGCCGCGTGATGCCGTGGTTGAGCAGGCGCCCTCCGGGCTCCAGCAGCCCGGCCAGGGTGCGCGCGTAGACGTCGATGTTCGAGGCGCCGACGTGCTCGACCATGCCGATGCTGGCGATCGCGTCGAATCGCTCCCCGGTGCTCGCCAGGTCGCGGTAGTCCATCACCCGGATCTCGACCCGGTCGGCGACGCCGGCCTCCCGCGCCCGCTGCCGCGCCAGCTCCGCCTGCGGCGGCGAGAGGGTGATGCCGAGCACCTCCGTGCCGTAGCGGGTCGCGGCCCAGAGCGGGAACCCGCCCCAGCCGCAGCCGACGTCGAGGACGCGCTCTCCCTGCTTGAGGTCGAGCTTGCGGGCGACGGTGTCGAGCTTCTCCTCCTGCGCCTCCTCCAGGGTCTTCGCCCCCCGGGCCCAGATCGCGCAGCTGTAGACCATCGTCGGCCCGAGAAACAGCTCGAAGAACTCGTTGGAGACGTCGTAGTGGTGGCGGACCGCGCGGGCGTCGCGCTCCTTGCTGTGGCGCCGGCCGCTCGGGCGCAGCTCGGCGGCGGGCCGGCGCGGCGGCCGGATCAGGCCGGCGGCGCGCACCGCGGCGAACAGCAGCGCCCGCTTGTCGGCCCCGTCGAGAGCCGGGGGCTGCCAGGTGTCGAGCAGCTCGATAACCGCGTCGATGTCGTCGACGTCGAGCTCGCCGCTGACGTAGGCGCGGCCGAGCCCGAGCTGGCCCGGGGCCAGCAGTGCGTGGGCGGCGGCGCGAGGCGAGCGCACGCTGAAGGTGGGGCCGTGGCCGTCGGTGCTCGGGATCCGCGTCCCGTCCCAGAACTCGACGCTGAAGGGCCGCTCGGGGAGCCGGGCCTCGATCTCTCGGCGCAGGGGCGCGGGGTCGGAAAACGCCATCGTCCGCTCACCCT
>JBLNAC010000018.1:0-2805 GCA_050259155.1 Syntrophothermus sp. | reverse complement strand
CGGCCGTCCTCGGGGAGCTCCCGGACCTCATGCGCCCTTGGCGACCGGCGACCTGGGCCCTGGGACGCGGTCCCGGTGAGCAGGACCGGGCGGGGGTCGGGCGGTGCGGCGGTGCGCGATGAAGGCGGAGACTCACCGAGCTCGGGCGGCGCGCAGGTAGCCGCCGAAGCGATGCCGTATATTAGCCAGCGGCGAGCCGAATGCAATACGTTCGTCGCAGCGCCCGAGTGTGGCTCTAGAGCGGTCCGCCGCTCGCCCTCGCCGGTCGCCGACGTCGGACGGCCCCCGTCACGCCCTTCTGGGGCGGCGCGGCCAGACGGCATCGCCCACGTCACGAGGTTCACCCGACGACGTTGGAGTACCTGGTCCGGCCCGCTCGCATCACCGACATCGACCGGCTCGTCGCGCTCTACGACGAGCCCCTGCGCGCCCTGCGTGCCGGCGATGCCGCGGGCCCGCTGGACGCAGCGGACCTGCTGCGCCAGCTGGTCAACCTCCCCCAGGCGACCATCCTTGTCGCGGAGACGCGGCGGGAGATCGCCGGTGGAGCGGTCCTCGCGCTTCGACCCTCCGTCCGGGCCGGCGGCTACGTCGGGACGGTCGATCTGCTCGCGGTCGATGACCGGCACGACGCGGATCGGGTCACCGAGGCGCTGATCGAGGAGATCCTGCGATCCGCGCGCAACAAGGGCTGCGTCGTCGTCGAGGCGCCGCAGCCGGACGATCCGGCGGAGCTGGTCCGCTGGGATCGCCTGGGGTTCCGAGGGGCGGGACCCCGCATCGAACGACGAGTGGCGTCGGAGGGAGCCTCCGGCCGCCGCACCTAGCCATCAGGCGCCCGAGCTGCGACACGCGCCGGCGCCCATCACGCGACAACAGATCAAGGAGTGATCGTGGGCAAGAACGTCGCCGTCTTCGTGGACGTGGCGAACATCTTCTATGCGGCGAAGGCCGCCGGAGTCGACATCGACTACGTCACGCTGCTCAAGTCGGCGGTCGCCGGACGCGACTTCGTGCGCGCCTACGCGTACACGGGCCTCGATCCCGAGAACGAGAACCAGCGCAACTTCCACGCCTTCCTGGCGCGGAACGGCTACAAGGTCGTGAGCAAGGACATCCGCAAGTACGGCGACGGCAAGGTTAAGGCGAACCTCGACATCGAGCTCGTCGTCGACATGATGAAGACCGCCCGGAACCTCGACGTCGCGATCGTCGTATCCGGCGACGGCGACTTCGCCCCGGCCATCCGGGCGGTCCAGGAGATGGGCGTCCGGGTCGAGGTCATCAGCTTCAAGGGCAACACGAGCTCCGACCTCATCGAGGTCGCCGACATCTTCACCGACATCACCCAGCTCGCGAAGGTCGAGCGCGGGAGCCGCTCCGGCCGCCGCGTCGCCGAGGCCGAGGAGGACCTCTCGATGACGGAGGTCCCCGACAAGCAGACCGAGGGGACCGGGCGCGGTCGCGGCCGCGGACGCGGACGCGGGCGTGCTGCGGAGCCGGAGACGGTCGCGGCGGAGGGACGTTCGACTCGGAGCCGGCCAGCGGGCGCGCGGCGCGCAGCCCCCACGGAGGTCGCGGCCGCGGCCGCCGTCGGTGGTCTCGTCGCCCTGCCCGGCGAGCGCCTGTCCAAGGCCGCCGGCGGGGCGGAGACGCTCGAGACCGTCGGGGAGCCGGCGGCCGCAGAGGCGGCCGAAGAAGCGGGCATCGAGTCCCGGGAGGGCGCCGAAGGCGAAGGCGAGGGCCGGCGCCGCCGCCGCCGCCGCGGCGGTCGCGGTCGCGGTCGCGGTCGCGGTCGCGACGAGGCCCTCGAGGGTCTGCCCGCGGCGGCAGCCGACGAAGAGGAGGAAGTGGCGGACGTCGCCTACGAGGCGCCGCGCGTCCCGCGCTCCACGCCGTTCGGTTCGTTCTGGGACTCGCAGATCGGGATGCCGACGGCGCCGGCGGCCAGCCTTGCGCCGCTCTCCGACGAGGAGCTCGAAGAGGAGCCGGAGATCCCGGAATATCTCATCGCCGAGCAGCGACGCGGTCGGTCAGGCGGCGGTCAGCCCGGTCGCGGCGGTCGAGGCGGCGCACGCGGCGCCCGCGCCGGATATGCGGCGGCGGTCGAGCGCGAGCGATACGGCCGGGGCGGGGGCGGCGGGATCAACCGCTACCCGGACGTCTCCGGACGGGGACAGGCCCGCGGCGGCGCGCCGCGACGTGACGAGCCGAGGCGTGACGAGCGACCGGTCAGCGGTCGCAGCGAGCGACCGGCCGGAGGACGCGGGGACGAGCCGTGGAGCGAGGTCCCGCCCGAGCTCCAGCAGATGCTTCTCGCCCAGGTCGCGCAGCGGCCGAAGGGGGAGGCGGCGCCCACCGAGGTCGGCCGCCAGGCGTCCTCGCGGGAGCAGGCCGTCGCTGGGGCCGGGGCCGAAGCCGCGAAGCCGAGCCGAGGCGGCCGCGGTCGGTCCACGCGGCCGAAGGCCGAGTCGGCGTCGCAGGGGGCGGCGGGAACGCCCCTCGAGGCGGCTCCCGTGACAGCCACGGCCGAGGAGCCGGCGGCGGTGCGCCGCGGGCGCGGCCGGAAGTCCACCGCCGAGCCCGTGGGGTCGAACGTCGTCGCCGGGACCGAAGCGGCGGCGCCCGTCGGGTCGTCCGAGGCATCGGGGGCGGCCGGGCCGGCGCCCGCGCGGAGGCCGGGCCGCTCGAGGTCGGCCGCGGGAGGCGCGGCCCCGAGCGGGCCGGAGACGCCTGCCGGCGGGGCCGCCGAGGCGCCGGTGACGCCCGCGCCGCGACGTGCGCGCGCGAAGGCCGCACCCAAGG
>JBLNAC010000017.1:0-22813 GCA_050259155.1 Syntrophothermus sp. | reverse complement strand
CGAACATGAAGACGCGGCGGCGGCCGAGCAGGTCGGCGAGCCGGCCGCCGAGCAGGAGGAAGCCGCCGAAGGTGAGCACGTAGGCGTTGACGACCCAGGGCAGGTTGCTCTCGCTGAATTCGAGCGCTTCGCCGATCGTCGGCAGCGCGACGTTGACGATCGAGGCGTCGAGGACGACGACGAACTGGGCGACGCAGAGGAGGGCGAGCGCGATCCAGCGCTTGTCGCGTGCCGTGTCGACGTCGGCGGTCATCGGCGCGTCTCCCTCATCGCCCTTCGAGCATTGCATACCGATCCGCCGGGCCCTTCTCGAATCGTGCGCTTTCGCGGGCCGCCGTCGGCGACGCGCGCCAGGGGCCCCGCGAAGTTGGTTTGCTAAGCTAATTACCGAGGCTAATGAACTCTGGTGCCGACGAGAAGACCCTGACCGAGACCGCCGCGAAGCTGCGGCTGGCGATCGTGCGGACCGCGCGGCGGCTGCGGCAGGAGGCGGCGAGCGAGACGGGCGGCCTGACGCCGACCGCGACCTCGGCGCTGTCGACGATCGAGCGGCACGGGCCGCTGACCCCCAGCGAGCTGGCGGAGATCGAGCGCGTGAAGCGGCCGACGACGACCCGGACGCTGCGCTGCCTGGCCCGCGACGGCCTCGTCGGGCGAACCCCCGACCCGGCCGACGGCCGCAGCTCGCTGGTCGCCGTCAACGACGCCGGCCGCGAGCGCCTGCGGCGTCTGCGCGGGCGGAAGAACGCCTACCTGGCCCGCCGCATGCGCGACCTCACGCCGGAGGAGATCGAGACGCTGGAGCGCGCCGCCGAGATCCTCGACCGGATGCGGGAGGGCGAGCGCGGGTGAGGCACCACCTGCGCCGCTCGTTCGACTCGCTGGAGGTCCCCAACTACCGCCGCTACTTCGCCGGCCAGCTGGTCTCCCTCTCCGGCACCTGGATGCAGACCGTCGCCGCTCTGTGGCTGGTCCTCGGGCTCACCGGGAGCGGCCTCGCCGTCGGCCTGACGACCGCGCTGCAGTTTCTGCCGATGCTCGTTCTCGGCGCCTGGGGAGGCCTCCTCGCCGACCGCTTCCCGAAGCGGCGGCTGCTGATGACGACCCAGGTCCTGATGGCCGTTCCCGCGGTCTTCCTCTTCATCGTCACGGCGACCGGCGCCGTCTCGCCGTGGATGGTCTACGTCGCGGTGTTCGCGATGGGCTCGGTCAACGCGATCGACAACCCGACGCGGCAGAGCTTCGTCTTCGAGATGGTCGGCCCCGACCGGGTCGTCAACGCCGTCAGCCTCAACAGCGTCATCGTGCAGGCGGCTCGGATCGTCGGCCCGGCGCTGGCGGGGATCACGATCGCCGTGGTCGGGGTCGTACCCTGCTTCGCGATCAACGCCGTCACGTTCGCGGCGATGATCCTCGCCCTCCGGGGCATGGACCCGGCCCGCCTTCACTCGGTGCCGACGCGGCCGCCGGGGCCCGGCGCGATCCGCGCCGGCCTGCGCTATGTCGCGCGCACCCCGGAGCTGGCGGTGCCGCTGGCGCTCCTCGGCCTGGTCGGGACCCTCGGCTTCAACTTCCAGGTGGTGCTGCCGCTGCTCGCCAGGTTCAGCTTCGGCGGCGGGGCCGGAGCCTACGCGGCGCTGGTCTCGGCGATGGGCGTGGGATCGATCGCCGGCGCCCTCGTCAACGGCTCGCGCGGGCGCACCGGGCCGCGACTGATCGCGGGGGCCGCGCTCGCCTTCGGCGTCGGCGGCCTGCTGGCGGCGGCGATGCCGGCGCTGGCGCTCGAGATCCCGGCCCTGGTCGCCCTCGGTGCCGCCTCGGTGACCTTCGCCGCCTCGATCAACTCCACCATGCAGCTGGCGGTCTCCGACGAGATGCGGGGCAGGGTGATGGCGCTCTACTCGGTCGTGTTCCTCGGCTCGACCCCGCTGGGCGGACCGCTCGCGGGCTGGCTGGCCGAAACCTACGATCCGCGTGTCGCGCTCCTTCTCGCGGGCGCCTCGGGCCTGATCGCCGCCTGGGCCGCCCGCGCCTCCTTCGAGCGGCTGCGGCGGGCGCGTGAGGCCGAGGCGCGCTGCGGCGAGGGCCGCCGCGAGGCCGGTACAGCCGAGCACGCCCTCGCCTGAGCGACCCGTCGACGCGGCTAGCCCATCTGGTGGGCGGCATGGTGCTCGTGGCCATGCTCGTGCCCGTGGTGCTCGCAGTGGCCCGCGCCGGCGCGGCCGCGACCGATCCACACCAGCGCGGCGAAGACGACCGTCGCGGCGACGTTGAGCGCCAGCTTGTAGTCGAGCTCGACCGAGCCGAACACGTCGGTGCGGCTCGGCCGGGGACCGGTGGGGATCAGCCCGAGACCCGCGAACAGCGCGTCGACGAGGAGCGCCGCGAGGACGACCGTGACGAACATCAGCGCCGTGATCCGCAGCGCGAACTCGGTCCCGTAGTACTTGCGGTAGGCCAGCACGATCGGGATCACGATCAGGTCGGCGAAGATGAAGGCGATCACGCCGGCGAAGCTGATCCCGCCCGACCACAGCACCGCCGCCAGCGGCACGTTGCCGATCGAGCAGACAAAGCTGAGGACGGCGATCACGGGCCCGACCAGCACGTTCTCGATCGTCTGCGCGAGCGGCGGCGCATCGGTGATGAAGAGGGCGTTGAAGAATTCGTCGCCGAGCAGGCCGATGAAGCCGGCGAGGAGGAACCCGATCGTGATCTCCTTCCACAGCATCGTCCAGTCGCCGCGGAAGTTGGCGCCGACCCGCCCCCAGGAGTCGGCCGACCGCAGCCGCTCGCGCCAGCCGAGGCGTTCCTCGCCCCCGTCGCCGTGGACGTGCCCCGCCTGCGCCTCCTGCGCGTGCCGCCGGGCCCGCTCCTCCAGCCGCGGCGAGACGAAGCGGCGGAGCAGGACCGCCATCAGCGCGATCAGGATCAGCCCGCCGACGAACTCCGCGAGGGTGAACTGCCAGCCCATCAGAACCCAGAGGACGAGGCCGAGCTCCCAGACCAGGTTGGTCGAGGCGAACTGGAAGGCGAGGGCGGTGACCGCCGAGGCCCCCTTCTGGAACAGCGACTTGGCGATCGCGATCGCCGCGTAGGAGCAGGAGGAGGAGGCGGCGCCCAGGCCGGTCGCCTTCGCGACGGGGGCGAGTCCGTGTCCGGAGAGGGCGCCTTCGATCCGCGCCCGCGGAACCCACGCCTGGACGACGGCCGAGATCGCGAATCCCAGCACCAGCGCCCACCAGACCTCGTAGGCCATCAGCAGGGACTGCTCGACGCCCTTGACGATCTCGTCAACCACCCCGCTCATCTTCCGACGAACCTGCCCAGCGCCGCCATCAGCTCCTCGACCTTCTCGTCGCGCTCGCCGCCCTCGGCCTCGACGACGCAGTGGCGGGTGTGGTCGTCGAGCAGGGCGAGCGCGACCTTGTCCAGGGCCGCCTCGATCGCCCCGATCTGGGTCAGCACGTCGATGCAGTAGCGCTCGTCCTCGACCATCCGCGAGACGCCGCGCACCTGCCCCTCGATCCGGGCCAGCCGCCGCATCAGCTGGTCCTTGTCCGCTCGATAGCCGACCACGAGAGGACCATAGCATACCCTGTGGGGGTATATCCAAAGGGCCCTGGCGGAGCGCGAGCGGCAGGCGAGGGGCCTGCCGTCAGAGGCCGAGCCGGCGGGCGCGCTCGGCGGCGCGGGCGACGATCTCCTCCAGCTCCGGGATCTCGCCGCCCCGCATCAGGATCCGGCCGGCGACCACCATGGTGTCGACGACGGCGCCGGCGGCCGCGTAGACGAGGTCCTCGGTGAGGTCGCCGACGGCGATCTGGGGAGCGACGGCGTCGAGCAGGAGGAAGTCGGCCGGCTCCCCGGGCGCCAGCGGCGAGGCGCCGAGGAACGGCGCGCGGGCCCCGGTCGCGACGGCCCAGGCCTCGGCGGCGTCGACGGCGGTCGGGTCGCCGGCGGCGTGCTTCTGGGTGAGGGCGAAGAACTTGAGATCGGCGAGGAGGTCGAGCGAGTCGTTGGAGCCGGCGCCGTCGGTGCCGAGCCCGACCGCGGCCCCGGCCGCCCGCGCCGCCGGGTAGGGGAAGATGCCGCCGACCGCGAGCTTCATGTTGGCGACCGGGTTGGTGACGACGGTCGCGCCCCGGGCTGCGATCAGCGCCAGCTCGTCGGCGTCGAGCCAGACGCCGTGGGCGAGCAGGGTGCGCTCGTTCAGCATCCCGAGCCGGTCGAGGTAGGCCGCGGGCCGCTCGCCGTGGGCGGCCAGGCAGTCGTCGACCTCCTTCGCCGTCTCCGACAGATGGATCTGGACCGGGACGCCCCGCTCGGCGCCGAGCTCGGCGATCCACCGCAGCGAGCCCTCGCTGACGGTGTAGATCGCGTGCGGCGCGAGGGCGGGCGCGATGCGCGGGTTTCGCGCCGCCTCCGCCAGCACCTCCAGGCTCTCGTGCGCCCAGCGCTTCAGCTTCTCGGTGTCGCCGTCGATGTCGAACAGCGGCGCCCCGATCGTCGCCCGCAGCCCGCTGTCGGCGACCGCCCGCGCCGTCGCCCCCGGCTGCCAGTACATGTCCCAGAAGCGGCTCGTGCCGCTGCGGATCATCTCCGCGCAGGCGAGCCGGGTGCCCCAGTAGACGTCCTCGTCGTCGAGCTTCGCCTCGATCGGCCAGATGCGCTCCTGCAGCCACGGCATCAGCGGCAGGTCGCCGCCGGAGCCGCGGAACAGCGTCATCGCCGCGTGGGTGTGGCCGTTGACCAGGGGCGGCAGCAGCGGCGCGCCGGCGGCATCGATCGTCTCGTCGCCGCGCTGTGCCTGGACGCCGGGCCCGATCGCCTCGATCAGCCCGTCGACGCAGCGCACCCCGACCGTCTCGCCGGCGAGCCTGGCGCCGGTCACCGTGAGGCCGGCCGCGGCCGCCCCGGTCATCGTCCCACCGCCCCCAGCCGCGGCAGCACGGCCGCCAGGCCGTCGCGGACGAGGGTGGCGTTGACGACGCGGTCCGCCTCCAGCTCGCCGACGTCGAGCTCGCCCTCGCCGAGCCCGTTGGCCGCGTTGTCGACGACGCAGATCGCCGCGTACTGGAGGCCGAGCTCGCGGGCGAGGATGCACTCCGAGGCGACAGTCATCCCGACCACGTCGGCGTGCGCGGCGATCAGCCGGATCTCCGCCGGGGTCTCGAACCGGGGCCCGAGGGTCTGCCAGTAGGTGCCGCCGTCCCGCGGCACCTGTCCGCTCGCGCGCCAGGCGTCCAGCACCTCCGCACGCCAGGCGGGGTCGAAGCCGGGAGCGGTGTGGGCGCGCGCGTCCGGAAAGATCGAGAGCCCGACGTGGAGGGCGATGAAGTCGTCGGGGGACACCAGCGTGCCGACCGTCAGCTCGGGCTTCAGCGCGCCGACCGAGGAGATCGCCAGCACCCGGTCGCAGCCCTGTTCCGCCAGCGCCCGCAGGTTGCCCTCGTGGTCGATCTCGTGCGGCAGGACGTAGGGATCGCCGCTGTGCCGCTGGACTACCGCCGCGCCGTGCTCCCCCGCGGCGGCCGCGATCTCGCCCCCTCCCGGGCCGAGCGCGCTGCTGCCGAGGATCACTCCCAGGCGTCCCATCGGACGATCCTATGCTCCCGCGCCGCCGCCTTCGCGCCGGGCTCTGAACTCGGCGACCGCCTCGTCGTGGTCGACGATCGGCGGCGGATAGCCGAGCCGCTCGAATCCTTCCATCAACCAGGGCCGGAAGATCGCCCGCCCGCGCACCGACTCCAGCTCCGGCACGTGGCGGCGGACGTAGTGGCCCTCGGGGTCGAAGCGTTCGGCCTGGCGGATGGGATTGAGGACGCGGTTGGGGCGGGTGTCGTTGCCGGTGCCGGCGACCCACTGCCAGTTGCCCGCGTTGTTGGCTATCTCGCCGTCGCTCAGCAGGGCCCAGAAGTGCCGGGCCCCCTGCCGCCAGTCGATGTGGAGGTCTTTGGTGAGGAAGGAGGCGACGGCCATCCGCGCCCGGTTGTGGATGAATCCCTCCGCCGCGAGCTGCCGCATGCCGGCATCGATCAGCGGATAGCCGGTGCGCCCCTCGCGCCAGGCGTCGAGCGCCCGTCGCGAGCGCGACCATCGGTCCCCGCGCGGACGGTAGTCGCGCTCCGGCAGGCTTGGGTTGGCGGCCAGCACCTGGTGGTGGAAGTCGCGCCAGCAGAGCTGGCGCGTGAAGGGCGCGCCGCCCGGCAGGCTCCGCGCCGCCAGCATCAGCTCCAGCGCCGAGACGCAGCCGAACCGCAGGTAGGGACCGAGGCGTGAGGTGGCTTCCCCCGCGAGGTCGTCGTGACGCTCGCCATAGGCGGCGAGGCGGTCGCGGAGGAAGGAGGCCATCAGCCGGCGTCCCTCGGTCTCGCCGCCGCGGGCGCGGCGGGGGGAGGGCGCGCCGTCGGTCAGCCGCTCCAGCGCCGGCAGCCGCGGCGCCGCGAGCCCGTCGGGCACGCGCAGGCTTCTCGGGGCCGCCTGGACCCCCCGCAGCGGGGCCTCGCTCCAGGCGCGGTGGTAGGGCGTGAAGACCTTGAAATGGTCGCCCCCGGTCGGGGTCACCGCGCCGGGCGCCAGGATCGTCGTCCCCGGGTGGGCGCGGAACTCGACCCCGCGCTCGGCGCAGCCGGCGGCCAGCCGCTCCTCCCGCCGCCGCGCGTAGCGGCTCCAGTCGGCGCTCACGTGGAGCTGCCCGGCACCGGATTCGTCGAGGACCGCGAGGGCCTCCTCGACCGCGTCGCCGCGCCGCAGGAGGAGGCGACCGCCGAGCCGTCGCAGCGACCGGTCGAGATCGGCGAGGGCCTCGCGCATGAACGCGACCCGGTTGGGGGCCGCGAAGCCCGAGCGCAGCAGCCGCTCGTCGAGCACGAACAGCGGCACCGTCCTGGCGGCGGTGGCCGCGGCCGCGAGGGCCGGATTGTCGCGGACCCGCAGGTCGCGGTTGAACAGCACGACCGCCGTCGTCTCCACTTCCCCTATGGTGGCGCATATGGCCGAAAGGCCCTCCGGGAGGGACGAGACCGAGGAGGAGCGGCTCGACCGCAACCTGGCCGAGCTCCTCCAGGAGCTGCGGGTCGCGCTGCCCGGCGTCCAGGTCCTGTTCGCGTTCCTGCTCGCGGTCCCGTTCCAGCAGCGCTTCGGCGACGTCTCGCCGTTCCAGGAACGGGTTTATTTCGCGACCCTGCTCCTGACCGCGCTGTCGGCGGCGCTCCTGATCGCCCCCTCGGCCTACCACCGGCTCACCTTCCGCTACCAGCAGAAGCCCCACCTGGTCGTCGTCTCGAACCGTCTCGCCGTCGCCGGGCTCGGCGCACTGGCGCTGGCGATGACCTGCGCGATCCTGCTGATCACCGACGTCCTCTTCGGCACCGCGGCCGCGGTCGTCACCACCACGGCCGCGCTCTCGATGTTCGCGCTGCTGTGGGGGGTGCTGCCGCTGCGGCGCCGGCTCAGGTACCGGCGCGAGGGATCGCGGCTTGTCGATCGGCCCGGAGGAGGCTGACCTCGGCCTGGAGCCGGTCGAGGAAGGGCAGCCGCGGGCACTCGCGCCGCAGCGCCTTCAGGTCGGCCTGCCAGATCTCCACCTTCAGCTCGAGCGGCGCCTTGAACTCTTCTGCGACCGCCTCGCCCTGCTCGGCGTAGGCGCGGCGGAGGGTGCTCACGTTGGTCAGCTTGTCGGCGCCGTAGATCGCCATCGCGTCCGGCCCTGCGGCGAGCACCCGCGCGCGGTGCTCGTCCTTGCGGGCGCGATAGTCGGCGATCGCCTCGTCGTCGCTGAGGGCGGCGACCAGATCGGCGACGGGCGCGCCGAACCGGACGCGCAGCTCCCCCACGGTCGTGTCGCTGTCCTCGACCACGTCGTGCAGGAGCGCCGCCGCCAGGACCTCGTCGCCGTATTCGTGGTCGGCCAGCACCGCCGCCACGGCGATCGGGTGCTCGATGTACGGCATCCCGCCGCTGCCGTTGCGGACCTGCCCGGCATGCGCCTCGCGGGCCTTCGCGAGCGCACCGGCCACCAGCGGCGAGCGGGCGATCGCGCCGTGCAGCGCCGCTGAGCCCTGGGCGCTCAACCGGGGGACTTGGTTGCGACGCCGGTCACCCGCGGGAGGGTAGCGCTAGCCGCCCGCCCGGACCGCCGCCGCGGCCCCTGATCCCGGGCTGCCCGACCCGGCGGACAGGTCGTACTCGGCCCGCTCGACGCCCAGCTCGACCGCGTCGGGAGCGCCGCCCAGGGCGACCCACCCCTCTCGCGCCTCTTCCTCGAGCCGGTCGAGGAAGACGTCCGAATGAAGCGGGTCGTGATGGAAGAGGAGCGTGCGGCGCGCCCGGGTGCGCCGGGCGAAGGCCAGCGCGTGCGACACGGCCGAATGCCCCCAGCCGAGGTGCGCCGGGTACTCGGCGTCGGAGTACTGTCCGTCGTGGATCAACAGCGAGGTGTCGCGGGCGAGCTCGAAGCCGGAGATCCACTCGTCGTCGAGGGCCTCGAGGTCGGTGCCGAGGGCCGGCTCATGGTCGGGGATGTAGGTCAGCGAGGCGTCGCCGTCCTCGATCCGGAAGCCGAGGGTCGGCCCCCGGTGGGCGACGGCGGCGGCCCGCACCCGGGCGGGGCCGATCTCCCACTCGCTCTCGGGGCAGTGCCGGAAGGAGACGTCGCAGGGCAGTTCCCGCACCTCGAGCGGCGACAGCGGCGCGGAGACGTAGCGGGCGATCCGGTCCTGCAGCGAGGCCTCCGGCGCCGCCGGCCCCCAGATCACGATCTCCGTCTGCGGCCGGAAGGCGGGCGCGAAGAAGGCCAGGCCGAGGATGTGGTCGAGGTGGAGGTGGGTGAGGAGGATGTCGAGGCGGGCCGGCTCGTCGGCGACCGCGAGGCCGAGGCTGCGGATGCCGCTGCCGGCGTCGAGCGCGAGCAGGGTGCCGTCGGAGAGGGTCACGCCGACGCAGGAGGTGTTGCCGCCGTAGCGGATCGTCTCCGGTCCCGGGGCCGGGATCGAGCCCCGCGTTCCCCACAGCTTGACCCTCATCCCCGGGCGGCTCCGTTGGCGCTCGCCGGCACGCCGTTCTCCGCCGGCCAGAAGATCGCGATCGCGCCGCGCGAGCCGTGGGCGGTGAGGATCGGGAAGGCCGAAGCCTCGATCGTGTGGGTGGCGCCGTCGCCGGCGCGGATCGAGAAGCTCGCGTGGGCGGGCTGGCCGCGCCGCACGGCGGTGACCAGGGGCAGCTCGTCGTAGGGGATCGGCTCGCCGTCGTCGTCGAAGGGGCCGAACATCGAGCTCCACCGCTCGGGGCCGACCGCTCCCACCTCCTCGAAGCGCCGTCCGAGCAGGATGCCCGCCGCCTCGTTGTAGAACACCAGCAGGCCGCCCTCGTCGACCAGGAAGGCCGGGGTCGATAGCGCCGACATCAGGTTGCGCGCGAGGATCAGCTCAAGTGGCTTTTGCGACATTCGCGTCTACTCTATTCGGGCTCGCCGGCCGGGGGCTGCCTGCGCCGTCTACGCTGCATGCTCCCCGGAACCCCAGCCTCCTCCGCCCGTCCACCCACGCAGCGTGACTTCGATCACCCGGCATCGCCCTTGCGTCCCTTCCTGATCCAGATCAGCGACCTCCACATCGGCGCCGAATGGACCGCCGGCGACCCCGGCGAGGCGGTCGAGAGGGCGATCGCCGCGGTCGAGGGGTTCCCGAACCGGCCCGACGCGGTCCTCGTCTCCGGCGACCTCACCGAGAACGGCGGGGAGGAGGAATACGCGCGCGCCCGCGCGCTGCTGGCGGGCCTGGCCGTCCCGCTCCACGTGATCCCCGGCAACCACGACGAGCGCGGCGCGATGCGGCGCGCCTTCGGCCTGCCCGGCACCGCCGACGAGCCGATCCAGTACGCAGTCGAGCTCGGGCCCGTACGCCTGCTCGGGCTCGACAGCCTCCGCCCCGGCGCGGACCGCGGCGAGCTCGACGAGGAGCGCCTCGCCTGGCTGGAGCGCGAGCTGGCGCTCGAGCCCGCGCGGCCGGCGCTGATCGCGGTTCACCATCCGCCGCTGAAGATCGGGATCGACGTCTGGGACGAGATCGGGCTCGACGACGCCAGCCGGGCCGGGCTGGAGCGCGTCGTCGCCGCCAGCCCTCAGGTCCTGGGCGTCGTCTCCGGGCACGTCCACCGCACCCTTGTCGGCCAACTCGGGGGTCGGCCCGCGCTCGCCATCCCCAGCGTCTACGAGCAGGCGAGGCTCGACTTCGACCTGCGGCGGATCGAGCTCTGCGCGGACCCGCCAGCCTTCGTCGTCCACAGCCTGATCGACGGCCGCCTCGTCTCCCACGTCCAGCCGTTCTAGCCGCGGCCCGCGGCGCCGTCCTACTGGGCGGGGATCGTGATCGTCGCGCAGGGTTCGGCCGATTTCGCCCGGTCGGCCGTGTTCCGGACCGGTTTGCCTTCGATTTCCTTCAGCTGGACGGTCAGCGCCGACCTCGACACCGAGACCTGCGCGTAGCTGAACTGGTCGAGGCCCGAGCACTGCATCCCCACCCCGGTCGGGGGCGGGGCGTTGAAGAAGAAGGCGCGGATCGCGGTCGCGGCGGTTTCGCTGCCGACCGCTCCGTTGATCTCGCCGGCGAAGGTCTTGGTCGCGGCGGGGCCGGTGGTGATCTCGGTGATCCCGGTGTTGACCGGCCCGCCCGCTTCGAGGGTCTGGAGCCGCGCGTCGTTGACGAGGTTCGCGTGGACGTCGGTGGTGAGGAAGACGACGTTCTTGACGTTTTCCTGGAGGAAGGTCAGCAGTTCGCGGCGTTCGTGCGCGTAGCCCTCCCAGCGGTCGTAGGGGAGCGCGTAGAACTGCTGGATCGGGACCTCGTTCATCACGACCTTGAAGGTCGCGGTGGAGGCTTTGATCGCCTTCTCGAAGACTTCGCGCTGGTGCTGGCCGAGCATCGTGCGGTTCGGGTCTTCGATCGCCGCGATGCAGGCCGCCGGCGCCGGAAGGGCGAGCTGGGGCACGATTTTCGAGAAGGTCAGCCGGCTCGAGGCAGGGGCGGTGGGCGCGAGATCGGGGCTGCCGCTGCCGGGCGGGTTGTCGCACTGACCGCCGTAGTCGGCTTTGGCGCTGCGGAACGAGCGCTCGTCGAGGAAGAACAGCTGCAGGTTCTTGCCCCAGCGGAAGGTCCGGTAGATCCCGTTCTTGGCCGAGTAGGTGATCGGGTTGTAGTCGCGGAACGCCTTGACGCCGTTCTTGTAGAGCTGTTCGCCGTTGAATTCGACGTTGCCGCCTTCCTCGGGGAAGACGTTCTCGGAGCGGGCGAAGTCGTTGATGAACTCGTGGTCGTCCCAGTGCGCGTAGTACGAGGTCGCGCCGCGGATGTTGGCCCACGGCTTCTGCCCGAGGTTCATCCGGTACTTCGCCCACTTCTGGGGCACGGTGAGCGCGGTGCCGGCGACGCCGCCGACGCCCGGGACCTCGGAGTCCGAGTAGATGGTGTCGCCCATCATCACGTTGAAGTTGTTGTTCTCCTTCTTGATCTGGCGCCAGACGCCGAAGTCGTTCCAGTAGGGCGTCGAGGTGCCGGGCAGCGGCGCCGCGTCCTGGTCGCCGGTGACGGCGAAGCGGATCGTCTTCGGCTGTCCCGGGGGCGGCGCGGTGTCGAGGTGGCCGACGGCGCTGACGCGGCCTCCGCTCATGCACCAGCGGTACTTGTACTTGCGGCCCGGCTGCAGCCCGGTCACCTTCAGCTGCACGGTGAGGTTGTCGCCCTTCTGCGCCTTGGCGACGAAGCGCTTCGGCGCGCCGGACAAATCGCAGCGGCCGAAGCCGCCCCGCTGGACGATCTGCAGGAGCGCCTTGCCGGGCTTGTTGGCGCGGGCCCAGAGGATCGCCGAGTTGGAGCTGACGTCGCCCGAGGCGACCCCGAACTTGAAGCCCTTCGGGGCACCGGCGGCGCCCGGCGTCAGGACGAGGCCGACGAAGGCGACGGCGCCGAGAAGGAGGGCCGCGCCGCGCGCTCTTCCTTGCCGGATCACGCCGGGCATATTCGCGGCGACGGCGTCTCCCTGTCAAGCCTCGGCCGACGGGCCCGGCGGCGCCGGCAGCCCCGGCGGCCGCAGGAACGCGTAGAAATCACCCCCGTGCGCGAGCCGAGCCGCACCTACCGCCTCGCCATGGCCGTCAACCGGCCGGTCGCCCGCTGGGGCCGCCTCCAGGTCGAGGGCCTCGAGTCGGTGCCCGCGAGCGGGCCGCTGCTGATCGCCGGCAACCACGACAGCCAGTGGGACCCGGTGCTGGTCGGGATCGCCGCGGTCGGCCGCCGCCAGATCCGCGCCCTGGCCAAATCGTCGCTGTGGAAGATCCCCGGCCTGGCGCCGGTGCTCGACGGCATGGGCCAGATCCCGATCGTCCGCGGAGCCGGCGACACCGGTGCGCTGGACAAGGCCGTCGAGGCGCTGCGGGCCGGCGCCTGCATCGGGGTCTTCCCCGAGGGGACGAAGTCCCGCGGCCAGGTCCTGCGGGCGCGCAGCGGGATCGGCAGGCTGGCTCTGGCGGTGCCCGAGGCGCACGTCAGCCTCGTCGCGATCGAGGGCACGGCCGACCTGACCGGGTTCCCCCGCCGGCCGCGGGTCCGGGTTCGCTTCTTCGACCCCGCCGGCGGCCAGCCCCGTCCGGGGGAGGACCCGGGCGATCTCTCGGCTCGGCTGCTGGCCGAGATCCGCGCCCTGGTGCCGCCGGTCGCGACCTATCGCAAGCGGCGCCGGCGCTAGTCTCCGAGCGCTCCCTGCCGTCGGCCGCCGCCACCGCGCGCCCGCGTCCGCGGCGCTCCTCGTCAGGTCTGTTTCTGCGCCGGCATGGCCGCGGTCGAGGCCGTCTGCCGATCGAGCGGGGCGACGAAGGTTTCGCTGCCGGCGTGGACGCCGATCGCCGTCGTGCGGGAGAGGTCCAGCGCCGAGCTGAGAACCGCCTCGGAGTCCGAGCCCCAGCGGTAGCGGAAGCTCCCCGCCGGGTAGGGCTTCCCGCCGGGTCCGCGCAGGAAGACGCGGCACAGGGTGCCGGAGCGGATGCCGCTGACGTACATGTGGATCTCGGTCCCGTAGACCTGGGGCACGAGCGTGGCGCTGATCTCGACTCCCTTCGGCACCGCGGTGAACGCGACCTCCTGCTGCGGGGGGCTCGCGCCGCCGCCCGGCAGGACGACGAGCAGCAGCACCGCGGTCGCGGCGGCGGCGGCGATGCCGCCGAGGGCGAAGCCGAAGCGCAGTCGTCGCCGGCGCTGCCGCACCCTCCGTTCGCCGCCCACCGCGCTCATCACCCGCTCGCCGAGCTCGCGCGGGGGCTGGGGCGAGGGGCCGAGCCGCTCCAGGTCGGCGTGGGGGAGGAGGACGGCGACGCCCGCGAGGGAGCGGGCCTCGGCGCGGCAGCCGGGACAGCCCTCGAGGTGGGCCTCGAGCGCCGCCCGCTCGTCGTCGGAGAGGTGGCCCAGCGCGTAGGCGCCGAGCGACTCGCGACGGTCTCGGCAGCTCTCAGTCCTCATAGCCCATCTCCTCGAGCACGACCCGCAGCGCCCGCAGGCCGTAGTAGACGCGGCTCTTCACGGTTCCCTCTGGGATCCCCAGCTCGGCGCCGACCTCGGCGTAGGGGCGCCCCCGGTAGTAGGTCTCGACCAAGACCCTGCGGTGGTCCTCGCCGAGGCGCCGCAGCGCCTCCTCGACCTGCCACGAGAGCAGCGCCTGCTCGAGCGGTTCGACGCTGGGCTCGATCCCGCTCTCGGCCACTTTGGGCCGCACCGCGCGGGCGCGCCCGAGGTCGATCGCGACGTTGCGCAGGATCGCGAACAGCCAGGTGCGCAGCGAGCCGATCTCGGGGTCGAAGCGATCGCCCGCGCGCCAGGCGCGCACGAAGGTCTCCTGCACCGCCTCCTCGGCGAGCCCGGCGTCGCCCAGCGAGCGCAGCGCGAAGCCGTAGAGCTCGCCGGCGTGCGCCGCGTAGGCCTCGCGTACGTCCCGCTCGCGTCTCAGTGCCCCGGACTGCATCCGCGACCGTATACGTAGCGGATGCAGTCCGGGTTCAAGCTTGCGACCTACAATTTCCCGATCTTGAAGATCTTCGTCCCGCAATCGGGGCAGACGCCCTGGATCGCCGGGCGACCGTTCTTCATCGTCACCTGTTTTGCGTCCTTGATCTCTACCTTCTTGCGCTCCTTGACGCAGTAGCCCTCAGGCATGAAGGGCCTCCTTTCGCCGCCGGTTCCCCGGCATGCTCACGCGCTCGCGCGAGGTGGATTGGGGCGAATGTAACGCGCAATCTGGACGCGACTCGTAAAAAAGTGCGATTTCGCACAATCCCCCGAAATGGGCGGTCCACTACCCTCCCGCCCGGATCTGACCGCAACACCGGCTCTCAAAGGAGAGAAGCAAATGCCCGAAGCAGTGATCGTCGACGCCCTTCGCACCCCGATCGGCCGTGCCTTCAAGGGCTCGCTCGCACAGCTGCGCCCGGACGAGATGGGCGCCTTCGTCGTCGACCAGCTGCTGGAGCGCAACCCCGAGGTCGACCCGGCTCTGATCGAAGACCTCTTCTGCGGCGTGGGCATGCCGCAGGGGCTGCAGGCCTTCAACCTCGCCCGCATCATCTCCCTGCTCTCCGAGAAGCTGCCGCAGGAGGTGAACGGCGTCACCGTCTCCCGCTACTGCTCCTCCAGCCTCGACGCGATCCGCCACGCCGGCAACGCGATCAAGGCCGGCGAGGGGGACGCCTACCTCGCGGTCGGCGTCGAGTGGGTGAGTCGCTACAACGAGCGGACCGAGGCGGCCGGGGTCGCCGACCAGAACGAGCGGCTCCAGGGCAACGACGGGCAGCCCAACGCCTACATCGAGATGGGCGTCACGGCCGTCAACGTGGCGAAGAGGTACGAGGTGAGCCGCGCCGACATGGACAAGTACGCGCAGCGCTCGCAGGAACTGGCCGTGAGGTCGCAGGAGGACGGCTTCTTCGACCGCGAGATCGTCCCGGTGACCCTCCCCGACGGGACCGAGGTCGGCAGGGACGACGGGCCGCGCCCCTCCTCCACCCTCGAGAAGCTCGCCGAACTGCCCGAGGCGTTCGGCGGCGGCGGCGTCACCGCGGGCAACTCCTGCCCGCTGAACGACGGCGCCGCCGCGGTGCTGCTGATGAGCGACACCAAGGCCCGGGAGCTGGGGCTGACCCCGCGCGCCCGGATCATCACCGCCGCCACCCATGGCAACGAGCCCGAGTACATGGGCGTGGCGCCGATCGGCGCGGTCAAGAAGGTTCTCGACAGGGCCGGGATGACGATCGACGACGTCGACGCGGTCGAGCTCAACGAGGCCTTCGCGGCGCAGGTGATCCCGATCATGGACGAGTGCGGCATCCCGCTCGAGAAGCTGAACACGCACGGCGGGGCGATCGCCCTCGGCCACCCGTTCGGGATGACCGGCGCCCGGATCATGACCACGCTGCTGAACGTGATGGAGACCGACGATCACCAGGTCGGCCTGGAGACGATGTGCGTCGCCGGCGGTCAGGGCAAGGCGATGCTGATCGAACGAGTCTGAGCGCCCGGGGGCGGGGAGCCGATGGAGCGGGGGCCCGACCTCTCCCAGGTCACGCCGGACCACATCCGGCGGCTGACCCGTGAGACCTTCCCCGGAGACCTCGGGATCGAGCCGCTGGAGATCGACCGCGCGCGGGCGCGAGGCCGGATCGTCGTCGACCGCCGTCACCTGCACCCGGGCGGCTACGTCCACGGCGGCGTCTGGACAGCCCTCGGCGACACCGTCGCCGCCTGGGTGACGTTCCGCAACATCCGCCCCGGCAGCGACTTCACCACGATCGAGCTGAAGCTCAACGTCTTCGGCTCGGGTCGCGAGGGGGACGAGATCGAAGCCGAGGCCGTGCCGCTGCACGCCGGCCGCAACACGGTGGTCGCCGAGGTCAAGATGCACCGGACGCGGGCGGGCGAGACGAAGCTGGCCGGCAACCTGATCGTCACCCAGTTCGTGATCGCGCCCGAGCGCGAGGGCTCCTGAGCTAGTCGGACGGCGGACCGCCCTCCGCCGCCTCCGCGGGCGCTTCCAACGCTTCGACCTGCGGCAGCCGCCAGAGGACGCTCGCGATCGTCAGCCCGAGCGCGACCGCGAGCAGCGCCAGGAACCACTGGGTCGAGTTGAGCAGCGCCATTTCGAAGAATTCGCGGACCGGGGCGATGGCGAGGATCAGCGCGTAGAGCGCGCCGAGGCCGGCGACCATCGCCAGCATGTAGCTCTGGATCGCGATGTGCTCGCGACCGGGCCCGCGCTCGAGCAGGAGGACGAAGGCGAGCCCGAGCACGATCAGCGTCGTCGTCGCCGCCGTGCGGCCGGCTTCGAGGCTGGCGCCGGCGACGGTGTCGACGAGGAAGAAGGAGACGATCGAGGCCAGCGCCGTGGCGATCCCGGCGGGGACCGCGAAGGCGGCGAGGGCGCGCAGCAGCCGGCCGCGGTACAGCGGCCCGTCCGAGGGCGCGAGGGCGAGGACGAAGGAGGGAATGCCGATCGTCAGGAAGGCGGCCAGCGTCAGGTGACGGGGGAGGAAGGGGAAGGCGAAGCCGGGCACCGCGACGAGCAGGATCAGCGCCGCCGCGTAGACGGTCTTGGTCAGGTACAGGCGCCCGAGGCGGTGGATGTTGCGGGCGATCCGGCGCCCCTCGCCGACGGCCTCGGGCAGTCGCGAGAACTCGTCCTTGAGCAGGACCACGTCGGCGACGCCTTTCGTCACCTGGGCGCCCGAGCCCATCGCGACCGCCATCCGCGCCTGCTTCAGCGCCGGCACGTCGTTGACCCCGTCGCCGATCATCGCCACGTGGCGGCCCGCCTCCACCAGGTCGGCGACGAGCGCCTTCTTCTGCTCGGGCTTGATCCGGCAGAAGATCGTGTTCTCGAGCGCGGCCCGCGAGCGCGCGTCGGGGTCCTCGGGCAGGTGGTGGCCCTCGACGACGCCGGCCCCGCGCGGGACCCCGACCGCGTGGGCGACGGCGGTGACCGTGGCGGCGGCATCGCCCGAGATCAGCTTCAGGTCGACTTCCTGCTCCTTCATGAAGGCGATCGTCTCGGCCGCGTCCGGGCGCAGGTTCTCCTCCAGGACGACGAGCGCGACCGGCGCCAGTCGCGGTGCCGCCGAGCCGGCCGGGTCCGCGGGCAGGGCCTCCCGCGACTCGCCGAAGGCGACGACCCTCCGGCCCGCGGCCGTCTCCTCCTCCAGCCTGCGCGCCAGTCCCGGGGGAAGCGTCAGCGCTCCCGCCTCGGCGAGGATGTCCGGTGCCCCGAGGACGTAGGTCGAGGCGCCGCCGCCGTCGGCGAGCGAGAGGCCGCTCCACTTCCACTCCGAGGAGAAGGGGACCTCGGCCCGGACCGCGACCGCCTCGCCCGGATAGCGGTCGGCGATCGTTTCCAGGGTCCTGTTGCGGTCTCCCGCGCTGGCCGCGAAGCGGGCGAGGGAGGCTGCGCCGGCGGCCGGGTCGACCCCCTCGGCGAACTCGACGCCCGCCAGCGAGAGCTCGCCTTCGGTCAGAGTCCCGGTCTTGTCGATGCAGATCGTGTCGACCGCGGCGAGGCTCTCGGTGGCGCTCATCTGCTGGACCAGGGTGTCGCGGCGGGCGAGGCGGACCGCGGCGACGGCGAAGGTGACGCTCATCAGCAGCACCAGCCCCTCGGGGATCAGCGTCACCAGGCCCGCCGTAGCCGTCTGCGCCGCCTCTTCGAGGCTGACGTTGCGCACCTTGAGCGTCACCAGCAGGATCGCCGCCAGCGGCAGCATCACGTAGGTGCAGGCGACGATCACCCGGTTCACCTCCTCCTGCAGCGGCGAGGGCGGATGGCGGAAGGCCTTCGCCTCGCCGGCGAGCCGGCCCGCGTAGCTGTCCTCGCGCACCGCGTCGACCAGGTAGTGGCCGGAGCCGGAGATGCAGAAGGAGCCGGAGAGGACCCGGTCGCCGCGGTCCTTCTGGACCCCGTCGCTCTCGCCAGTCAGGAGCGACTCGTCGAGCGTCATCCCGCGGGTCGCGATCACCTCGCCGTCGGCGACCAGCTGGTCGCCCGGCCCGACGGCGACGACGTCGCCGGGCACGACGTCGGTCGCCAGCAGCTCGGTCACGGCGCCGTCGCGGACGACCCGGGCCCGGGGAGCGACGAGCACCGCGAGCTGGTCCAGGGTCGCCTTCGCCTTCAGCTCCTGACGGATCCCGATGTAGGAGTTGACCACCGCGATCAGGCCGAAGATCGAGTCCGCGTAGAGGCCGAGCCCGAGGTCGAGGACGAAGAAGACCCCGATGATCGCGTTGAAGAGGGTGAAGACGTTGGCGGCGACGATGCTCGAGACCGAGCGCGAGGAGGTCTCCGGCGGCGGCCCCAGCTTCCGCAGTCGCGCCGCCGCCTCGCTCGAGGTGAGGCCCATCTCCTCGGGTCGTGCGGCCGTGTCCACGTCGCTATTCAATAGGGTCCGCTCCGGATGCCGCTGAAGCTCGGACTGAACCTCGGCTACTGGGGAATCGGGCCCGCCGGTGAGGAGGCGCTCGAGGTCGTCCGTGCCGCCGAGGCGCGAGGCTACGAGTCGGTCTGGGTGGCGGAGTCCTACGGCTCCGACGTCGTCAGCGTCCTCGCCTGGCTGGCGGGGCAGACGCGGACGATCGGGCTCGGCTGCGCCGTCCTCCAGGTGCCGGCGCGCCCGCCCGCGGCGGCGGCGATGGCGGGGGCGACGATCGACAAGCTCTCCGGCGGCCGCTTCATGTTCGGCTTCGGCCCCTCCGGCCCGCAGGTGTCGGAAGGCTGGTACGGCGTTCCCTACGCGAAGCCGTGGGGGAGGACGCGCGAGTACATCGAGGTCGTGCGCGAGATCATCGCCCGCGAGGGCCCCCTCGTCCACCACGGCACCCACTACGACCTGCCGCTGGAGGGCGGCGAGGGCAAGGCGCTGAAGCTCAACTTCCACCCGCTGCGCAACCGGATCCCGGTCTTCGTCGGAGCGATCGGGCGGAGGTCGGTGGCGATGGCGGCGGAGATCTGCGACGGCTGGATCCCGATCTTCTTCAGCGTCGACGAGTTCGAGTCGATCTGGGGCGAGCACCTCGAGGAGGGCTTCGCGAAGGGCGGGCGCGATCGCGCCGACCTCGAGATCTCGCCGTCGCTGCAGGTCGCGATCGACGGCGACCTCGAGGTCGCCCGCAACGTCGTCAGGGCCGGCCTCGTCCTCTATCTGGGCGGGATGGGCAGCCGGCGGACCAACTTCTACGTCGACCTCGCCCACCGCTACGGGTTCGGCGACGTCGCCGACGAGGTCCAGCGTCGCTTCCAGGACGGCGACAGGGCCGGCGCCTTCGAGGCGGTGCCCGACGAGCTGGTCGACGTCACCTCGCTGATCGGCAGCGAGGCCGAGGTCGCCGAGCGGGTCGAGCGCTTCCGCGCCGCCGGAATCGACCGGCTGATCGTCTCGCCCGTCCACGGGGAGGCCGATCAGCGCCTGCACACGCTGACGCGGCTCGCCGCGATGGCGGGGGTCGGAGCCCCGACATAGCCCTTTCGCATAACCTTGCGCGCCGCGGGATGAAGATCGGAGTGCCAAAGGAGTCCGCCGATGGGGAGCGCCGGGTGGCGCTGGTCCCTGACGTGGTCGGATCGCTGAAGCGCAACGAGCGCATCGACGTGCTGGTCGAGCGCGGCGCCGGCGAGGCCGCCAGCCACCCCGATCCGGCCTACGAGGAGGCCGGCGCCGAGCTCGCCGACGCCGGCGCCGTCTGGGGGGCGGACGTCGTCCTCCACGTTGCCGTCCCGAGCGCCGAGGAGATCGGCAGGCTGCGCAGCGGGCAGGTGCTGATCAGCCACCTGGCCCCGTGGACCTCGGCGGACACGAACAGGGCGCTGGCGTCGGCCGGCGTCACCAGCTTCGCGATGGAGGCGATCCCGCGCACGACCCGGGCGCAGGCGATGGACGCGCTCTCCTCGCAGGCCGCGGCCGCCGGGTACGCGGCGACGCTGATCGCGGCGCGGGAGTCGGGTCGCTTCTTCGGGATGATGACCACCGCCGCCGGCACCGTGCCGCCCGCCCGGGTCCTCGTCCTCGGCGCCGGCGTCGCCGGCCTGCAGGCGGTCGCCACGGCGAAGCGGCTGGGCGCGATCGTGACCGGCTTCGACATCCGCCGCGCCGCCTGGGAGCAGATCGCCAGCCTCGGCGGGCGGCCGCTGGAGCTCGACTTCATCCCGGACGCGGAGGCTGAGGGCGGCTACGCGCGGCCGCTGACCGACGAGGAGAACGCGCAGGTGCGCGACGCGCTCGCCGCCAACGCGCGCAAACAGGACATCATCATCACCACCGCGGCGATCCCCGGCCGCCCGGCGCCGCTGCTGATCACCGCCGACGCGGTCCGGGGCATGGCGCCCGGCTCGGTGATCGTCGACCTCGCCGCCGAGACCGGGGGCAACTGCGAGCTGACCAGGCCCGGCGAGACCGTGGTCGAGGGCGGGGTGAGGGTGCTGGGCCCGCGCAACCTCCCCTCCGAGATGCCGGTCCCCACCTCGCAGCTGTACGCGAAGAACCTCGAGAGCCTGCTGGCGCTGCTCGTCGGCGAGGAGGGTGAGCTGGCGGTGGACTTCGAAGACGACATCATCGCCGCCGCCTGCATCACCGAGGGCGGCCGGATCCGCAGCGAGAGGGCCGCGGGGAGAGAGAGCGGAGGTTCGCCATGAGCGTCATGACAGAGATCACGATCTTCGTCCTCGCCGTGTTCGTCGGCTTCGAGGTGATCTCGAAGGTGCCGACGACCCTGCACACGCCGCTGATGTCGCAGACCAACGCGATCCACGGCATCGTCATGCTCGGCGGCCTGATCGTCCTCGGCTACGCCAACGACGGCCTCGAGTACGCGATCGGCACGATCGCGGTCGCCTTCGGCACGATCAACATCGTCGGCGGCTTCATGGTCACCGACCGGATGCTCGGCATGTTCTCGAGGAAGCCGAAGCCGAAACCGGAAGACAAATGAGCCTCGCCGTCCTCCAGCCCGGTGGCGACGCAGCCACCGCCCTGTACATCGTCTCCTTCTCGATGTTCATCGTCGGGATCAAACAGGGAACGCACCCGACCACCGCCAAACGCGGCAACATGATCGCCGCCGCCGGCATGGCGGTCGCCGTCGTCACCACCCTGCTGCTCGACGGGATCGGCAACTGGGGCCTGATCGTCGTCGGCCTCGCCGTCGGCACGGCGGTCGGCGTGATCGCCTCGATCCGGGTGCAGATGACGGCGATGCCGCAGATGGTCGCGCTGTACAACGGCGTCGGCGGCGGCGCGGTGGCGCTGATCGCCTGGTCGGAGATCCGCCACGGGATCAGCCTCGGGGGCGCGATGCCGCTGAAGGAGCTGATCCCCACCCTGTTCGCCGCGATCGTCGGCTCGGTCTCCTTCTGGGGCTCCAACATCGCCTTCGCCAAGCTCCAGGACCTGATCCCGACCAGGCCCCTGGCGGTGCCCGGCCAGCAGGTGATCAACGCGGTGCTGCTGCTGGGATGCGTCGCCCTCGCGGTGGTGATCGCGATCGACAACGAACCGCCCTCGCAGGCCCTCTTCATCGTCATCCTGATCGCGGCCGCGCTGCTCGGGAACCTGGTGGTGCTCCCGATCGGGGGCGCCGACATGCCGGTGGTGATCAGCCTCCTCAACGCCTTCACCGGGCTCTCCGCGGCCGCGGCGGGCTTCGCGCTCGAAAACGTGGCGCTGATCGTCGCCGGGACCCTGGTCGGCTCCTCGGGGACGATCCTCACCCTGGAGATGGCGACGGCGATGAACCGCTCGGTCGCCAACATCCTCTTCGCCGGCTTCGGCGGCGCCCCGGCCGCCAGGGCCGGGACGGCAGAGCAGCGCCCCGTCACCTCGATCGGCGCCGAGGACGCGGCGATCAAGCTCGCCTACGCGGACTCGGTCGTCTTCGTGCCGGGCTACGGGCTTGCCGTCGCGCAGGCCCAGCACGCGGTCAAGGAGGTCGCCGACCAGCTCGAGAAGCGGGGCGTCACCGTCGCCTACGCGATCCATCCCGTCGCCGGCCGCATGCCGGGCCACATGAACGTGCTCCTCGCCGAGGCCGACGTCCCCTACGAGCAGCTCAAGGAGATGGACGAGATCAACCCGGAGATGCCGCGCACCGACGTCGCGGTCGTGATCGGGGCCAACGACGTCACCAACCCGGCGGCGAAGGACGATCCGGACTCGCCGATCGCCGGGATGCCGATCATCGAGGTGGACCAGGCCAAGGAGGTGATCGTGATCAAGCGCAGCCTCAGCCCCGGCTTCGCGGGCATCGACAACGACCTCTTCTACAGGGACAACACCTCGATGCTGTTCTCCGACGCCAAGGGCGCCGCCTCCGACATCGCCGCGCAGGTCGAGGAGCTCTAGCTAGTCCCGCCGGCGGAACCTGGGCAGGGCGAGCCCGATGATGAAGCCGAGCACGGCCGCCAGCAGCAGGGCGAAGATCAGCGGCGTCGTGGTCGTGGAGAAGAAGAACTTCACCTTCACGTGCTGCGAGTTCTGAAGGATGAAGATGGCGGTGACGACGATGACGGCCACCCAGATGTAGAACCGAAGACTGCGCCGTCGGGAGGTGCGCGGCTTCAGCTCGTCGGTCACGGCGCGACCCTAGCACGGGCCTCGGCCCAGATTCGTGACCCGGTACTGGGCTTCGTCGCAGCTTCGGCCCTAGCTTGGGGTGCGTGTGACAGAGCCCGATCCGGCCAGGGCACCGTCGAGTGGGTCTCCCTGATCGCGCTCGTCTCCCTGGCGCTCGCGGCCTTGGCG
>JBLNAC010000016.1:0-5518 GCA_050259155.1 Syntrophothermus sp. | reverse complement strand
CGGGGCAGCGGTCGGGATCCCAGGGGTTGCGCGCCGCGCCGTAGACGGAGATGCCGCCGGTGCTGCCGGCGCCGAGCTCGTGCATGTTTGCGACCCCGACGATCACCGCGCCGGCCTCGCGCAGGGCCCGGTAGGGCCCCGACTCGCCCGGGGCGGTGGGCGCGAGCATGTCCGCCGCCCCGAAGCGCTGCGCTCGCCAGGGCAGCGGCCACTCGTCCTTGATCACCACGGGCACACCGTGCAGCGGGCCGCCCGGCGCCGCGGCCAGCATCTCGCGCGAGTGCTCGGGGAAGGTCTCGACGACCGCGTTGAGGCCGGGGTTGCGCCGCGCGATCCGCTCCAGCGCGGCGTCCAGCAGCTCGTCCGCGTCGACCTCCCGCCGGGCGACGGCGGCGGCCTGGCCGCGCAGCGGTAGGTCCAGGGCGTCCGCTGCCGTCATCTCGTCGGGGGCGGGCTCGAGAGATCGGGGGCGGGCTCCGGCTCCAGCTCGCCGGGATCCAGCTCCAGCAGCTGCACGATCGGCGGCCAGAACATCGCGTGGGCGGCGGTCATCACCATCATCTCGGTCTCGTCGGCGGCGACGCCGAGGGAGGCGAGAGCCGCCGGGATGAGCTCGTCTGGGTGCCCTCCTGCCTGCATCTGATGCCGGGAACCCTACCGGCGTCCCCTGGCCGGGATCGTGCAGGCGCGCGGCGCCCGGCCATTCCGCGCCTGCGGGCGCCAGAATGCGGGCGCAACTGGGGTCTCGGCCCCGTGTTGCTTGGATTCGATGTCTCGCATTGACCTCAACAGCCGAACGGGGCGCCGCTGGGCGCTGGCCGCCGCCGCCGCGGCGCTGCTGGTCGCGCTCGTCACGCTCGCCCCCGGCCGGGCCCGCTCGGCGCCGCTGCGGGTCCTCACCATGGGGCAGACGGCGGAAACGCCGAAGCCGTCCTGCCCGGGCAAGATCGTCAACAACGTCGAGATCACGCCCTGCCGCGTCGAGGGCCACGTGACCGGCTTCCAGTCGATCGCCGACGGCGTCGTCAAACCCTATGTCGCGCCCTTCGACGGCAAGCTGGTCGCCTGGTCGATCAGCCTCTCGCGCCCCTCGACGAAGGAAACCGCGACCACCGCCGACGAGGTCGGCTTCTTCAACGATTTCCTCGGCAAGCCCGCCGAGGCCCGGATCGGGATCCTGCGCCCGATCGAAGGCTCGAAGCCGCCGCAGTACAAGCTCGTCCGCCAGAGCCCGCTCCAGGTGCTCAACCCCTACTTCGGAAGCACCCCGATCTTCGCCCTGGAACATCCCCTGACTGTCCTCAGGGGGCAGGTCGTGGCGCTGACCATCCCGACCTGGGCGCCGATGTTCGCCTTCAACGTCTCGGCCGAAAACACCTGGCGCGGCAGCCGCCTGCCCGGGCACTGCTCCTCGAAGGAAGACATCCAGGGCGGCCACCCCCAGCAGGGGGTCGGCAAGACCAAGACCTACGGCTGCTACTACTCCAACGCCCGCCTGCTCTACACCGCGACGCTGGTCAAGGCTCCGTAGCCGTCGCGGTCGGCAGCCGCCCAACGGAGCTCTCGCGGCGATACGAATCCTGGGAGGAGCTCACGGAGAGGGCGACGCGAGCGTCGCGTAGTCACCACTTCGGCTTCCAGCTTCCGTGCCTCTCACGGTCCCGTGGGGGCGGATTTCGGTAGGTCCTCCGAGCGTCTTGCGCCGCTGGCCCAGAGGGGATCTCGGAAGGCAGCTGGGGATGCAGCCAATCAGGCGAGTGAGGAGGACCTGCCGACAGTCGCCCGCTTCGCGGCGCCTAAAGCGCGCTCTGGCGGAGCCCGCAGTAGGGGCAGTCGCTGACGTCGAGGCCGATCAGCTGGTCGCAGCGGCGGCAGGCGCGGAGGTTCGCCGGCGTGCGCGGCAGGGCGGAGGCCGAGGGCGCGAGCGGCAGGATCATCGCCACCGGCACCATCTCCTCCCCCGTCTCCCGATCGAGGTAGGTCTTGCCCGGCTCGGCGTGGGCGATCGCCTCGCGACCGGAGGCGGGGGCGCGCATCCGATATAGCTGCCGGTCAGTCATGTGGGCGCAAAGTAAATCACCCGCCGCCACCGGACGCGGGCGCAGCGCGGACGGCGGCCGTTGAGAGTCCTCCTCTTCCACGGCTACATGCTGCGAGGAACCGGCAGCAACATCTACAACGCGAACCTGGCGCGGGCGCTCGCCGGCCTCGGCCACGAGGTGCACCTGCTCTGCCAGGAGCGGGGGGTCCGGATCGAGGGCGTGCGGATCCACAACCCGGACATCGGCGGCCTCCTGCCGGTCTACGTGAAGGACCCCTACGAGGGCTTCGAGGTGAAGGCCTTCCCCGAGCTCAGCGAGGCGGAGCTGGCCGGCTACCTCGACGCCAACGTCGCCGCGGTGCGCGCGGTCGCGGCCGCCGCGGGGGGCATCGACCTGGCGCTCGCCAACCACCTGGTGATGGGCCCGGCGATCCTCGCCCGCGCGGGCGTCTCTCCGTACGCGGTGAAGATCCACGGCTCGGCGCTCGAGTACACGGTGAAGCCGCATCCCGATCGCTTCCTCCCCTACGCCTACGAGGGCCTGGCGCCCGCCGCCGGCGTCCTCGTCGGCTCCCTCCACACCGCCGAATCCCTCTGGGCTGCCCTGCCCGGCCTGCCGGCGCTGCGCGAGCGGACGAGGCTCGGCCCGCCCGGCGTCGACGTCTCCGAGTTCCGCCCGTCGGGCCGCCGCGAGCGGCTGGTCGCCTACGTCGGCAAGCTGATCGTCTCCAAGGGCGTCGACCTGCTCCTCGCCGCCTGGCCGCTGGTCCACGCCGAGCACCCCGACGCCCGTCTCGAGGTCGCCGGCTACGGCGAGTACGAGGCCGGCCTGCGCCGCCTCCTGGCGGCGCTCGAGCGCGGGGACCTCGACGAGGCCCGCGAGGTCGCGCGGCTGGGACGGGCGCGCGAGGGCGGGGAGGAGGGGCGGCTCGAGATCCTCGCCGCCTTCCTCGAGGATCCGCCCGACGGGTACGCGGATCAGGCCCGCGCCGCGGCCGGCTCGGTCGAGATGATCGGCCGCCTCGAGCACTCCGAGGTCGCCGAGCTGTTCCCGCGGGCCGAGGCGGCGGTGATGCCGAGCACCTTCCCCGAGGCGTTCGGGATGGTCGCGGTCGAGGCCGCAGCCTGCGGTGCGCTGCCGGTCTCCGCCGGACACTCGGGGATGCTCGAGGTCACCAGCCAGCTCGCCCCCGAGTTGCCGCCCGCGATCGCGGCGATGACCTCCTTCGCGGTCGCCCCCGGCGCGGTCGAGGCGATCGCCGAGCGCCTGCGCGGCTGGCTGTCGCTGCCCGAGGCCGATCGCGCCCGGGCCCGCGCGGTCCTCGTCGAGACGGTCGGCCGGCTCTGGAGCTGGGAGGGGGTGGCGCGCGGGGTGCTCGCCGCCGCGGCCGGGGAAGTCGGCTCCCTTCCGCGCCCCTGAGGACTCGTGTCAAGGATCATTTGGGGCCGCAAAGCCTCCGGCCGCCGCTTCAATAGAATGCCCGCCGCATGTACGGGCGTCTCCCGATATGGAAGATGGTCGCCGCCACGATCGCGTTGTCGGCGGTGATCTCGGCGGTGATGGTCTCGATCAATTGGAACGGCCAGGAGGCCTCCACCGCGGCGCCCAAGATCGACGATCTGCTCAACGTCATGATCGTCATCTCCGCCTTCGTCTTCTCGCTCGTCGTCGTCATGCTCGCCTACGCGCTGTGGAAGTTCCGGGCCAAGCCCGGCGACGAGTCCGACGGCGAGCCGATCCACGGCAACACCCGGCTCGAGGTCCTCTGGACGGTGATCCCGACCGTGATCGTCCTCTTCGCCGCCGGCTACAGCTGGAAGGTCCTCGACGAAATCGAAACGCCCGGCAAGGACCCGTTGACGGTCGACGTCTTCTCCCAGCAGTACGCCTGGAGCTTCGGGTACCCGGGCAAGGGGATGGCCTTCTCCAAAGGCGAGCTCCACGTCCCGGTCGACCGCCAGATCCAGTTCAAAATGCACTCGGGCGACGTCATCCACTCCTTCTGGGTGCCCGAGTGGCGGATCAAGAAAGACAACGTCCCCGGGATCACGACGACCGCGATCGTGACGCCCGACAGGGTGGGAACCTTCCAGCTGGTCTGCACGGAGCTCTGCGGCTTCGGGCACGCGGCGATGCGGGCCAAGGTAGTCGTCGAGTCGCCGGCGAAGTTCCGCGAATGGGTCGGCGGCCTGCAGGAAAAGATCCCGCCCGACTGGCTGGCGACGATCAGGCAGGACACCGAAACGAACCCCGTCGAAGAAATCGGGGCGGGCGGGGCATAATGGAGGAGGGCTGAGATGGTGGCTGCGATCAAGCGACCGGGATGGATTCGAGGCGCCCTCGGGGCCGTAGCCTTCGGGGCGCTCGGCTTCGGCCTGGTCGTCTCGCTGCGCGCGATCTCGGGCCTGCCCGTCTACCAGACCGAGCAGACCGGCTACCCGCAGCTGATGGTGCCGATGATCCTCGCCCCGCTCGGCTTCCTGCTCGGCTTCGGTGCCTTCGACTACTGGCTGCGCTGGGCGCTGGGGATGCCGACGATCCCGGAGGATCACTCCCAGCACGGCGCCAAGAGCTGGAGGGACTACTTCCGCTTCAACACCGATCACAAGGTGATCGGCATCCAGTACATCTGCACCAACTTCTTCTTCTTCTTCGTCAGCGGCCTGATGGCGATGCTGATCCGGGCCGAGCTGGCCCAGCCAGGCACGCAGATCTTCGACGCGGGGACATACAACGGCCTCTTCTCGGCCCACGCGGCGATCATGATCTTCGTCTTCATCGTGCCGGTCTTCGCCGGCATCGCCAACTACGTGCTGCCGCTGATGATCGGCGCGCCGGACATGGCCTTCCCGCGCCTCAACGCGCTCAGCTTCTGGATGCTGCCGATCGCCGGGATCCTCTTCGTCGCCAGCTTCCTCGCTCCCGGCGGCGCCTTCGACGCGGGCTGGACCGGCTACGCGCCGCTCTCGACCGGCGCCCCGCTCGGGCAGTCGTTCTTCAACCTCGGGGTCCAGTTCGCCGGCGCCTCCTCGATCGCGACCGCGCTGAACTTCCTGGTCACGATCATCACCATGCGCGCGCCCGGGATGACCTTCTGGCGCATGCCGCTGCTGGTCTGGGCCAACCTCTCGACCTCGCTGCTGGTCGTCGCCGCGACGCCCTTCATCGCCGGCGCCCAGTTCATGGTCTTCTTCGACCGCATCCTGCACACGAACTTCTTCGAGTTCGCGTCCGGCGGCGACGTCATCAGCTACCAGCACATCTTCTGGTTCTACTCGCACCCGGCCGTCTACATCATGATGCTGCCCGGGTTCGGGATCATCTCCGAGGTCATCTCGATCCACTCGCGGAAACCGATCTTCGGCTACCGGGCGCTCGCCTTCTCGACCGTCGCGATCGCGGTGCTCGGCTTCGGCGTGTGGGCCCACCACATGTTCGTCAGCGGCATGGCGGCCTGGCTGCGCGTGCCGATGATG
>JBLNAC010000015.1:0-4050 GCA_050259155.1 Syntrophothermus sp. | reverse complement strand
GAGCTGGAGAGGTCGGCGCCGGCGCCGACCGCCGCGACCCGGGCCGCGCTGAGCGACCCGATCGCCCAGCGCCAGGTCCAGTTCCGCCCGCTGCCGTCCCACGCGGCGCTCGGGCTCAGCGCCTTCTACGCGGCGCTGCTCTCGATGATCTGCGGCTTCATGGGAGCCGTGCTCGTCAACACGATCCTCGACGGCGCGCTCGGCTTCGCCCCCAGCGAGCTCGGGCCGCACTGGTCGATGCGCCGGCCGGTGCTGATCAGCCGCTGGCAGACGCTGCTGGCGAAGTGGGCGATCGCCGTTCCCCTGACCGGCGCCCTCACCGCGGTGATGCTGCTGATCGCGGTGGGCCTGCTGGGGATGGACGCACCGACGCCGATCGGGCTCTGGCTCTACGGCTGGTTCGCGGCGGCCACCGTCTCGATCGGGACCCTGGCGCTGATCGCCGTCGTCGGCAGCCTCGGCCAGATGCTGGCGCTGATCATCTTCATCTACCTGGGGCTCGCCTCGGCAGGGGGCACGACCCCGGTCGAGGCGCTGCCCGAAGTCCTGCGGCATCTCAGCCAGCTCGACCCCCTGCGCCAGATCCTCTCCGGCACCCGCTCGATCCTCTACTTCGAAGCGCGCGCCGACGCCGGCCTCACCCGCGGGCTCCTGCTCACCGCGGCCGGCCTCGTCTTCTGGCTCGCGTTCGGCGCCTTCTTCGTCCGCCGCTACGACCGCAGGGGCCGCCACCGGCTCGACCCGGCGCTGATCCGCTTCGTCAGCGACTCGGTCGACGAGTACCGCGCCAGGGAGGATGATGCTGCCCGTGGAGCCTGAGCGCGGGAGAGTCCCTTGAGGCGGGTCGTCGTCGTCGGCGCCGGCTTCGCCGGGCTCGCCGCGGCCGACGCGCTGCGCGCCGCGGGGTGCGAGGTGACGGTGCTGGAGGCGCGCGACCGGGTCGGGGGGCGGGTCTGGTCGGTGCCCTTCGGTGGCGCGACGATCGAGCGCGGCGCCGAGTTCATCCTCCCCGGCTACGAGGTGATGGGGGAGCTGGCGGAGCGCTTCGGCCTCCGGCAGGTGCTGAAGGGGACGCCCTACGGGCGGCGGATCCCGGTCGGCGAGGAGGCGGTCTCGCAGGCCGAGCTGGAGGCGGCGTTCGAGCGGCTCGGCGCCGGGCCGCTGCCGCCCGGCGCGAGCGTCGCCGAGGTGGTCGACGGGCTCGGGCTCGAGCCGCGGCTGGCGCGGCTGATCCGCACCCGGGTCGCGATCTCCAACGGGCACCCGAGCGAGGACCTGGCAGCCTCGGTGCTGGAGGAGGGCGCCTCGACCTTCGGCGACTTCGAGAACCACACGCTGGCGGGAGGGAACATGACCCTCGCCGACGCGCTGGCCGCGGAGCTCGGCGACGCGGTCCACCTCCCGGCGCCGGTGCGCCGGGTCCGCTGGGGCGAGGAGGGAGTCACCGTCGACACCGACGCCGCCGAGATCGAGGCCGACGCCGCCGTCATCGCGATCCCGACCCTGCCCCTCGCCGAGGTCGCCTTCGACCCGCCGCTGCAGGGCGCCACCGCCGAGGCGCTCCGCGCCGTCGTCTACGGCCAGAACTCCAAGCTCTTCCTGCGGATGCGCTCGCCGGCGGCGCCGAGCGCGATCATGTCGGTCGCCGGCCACTTCTGGTCCTACACCCAGCTCGGCCCCGACGGCGGTCCGGCCCCCTTCCTCGTCGGCTACACCGGCACCCGGGCGGCGATCGACGCCCTCGGCGGCGCCGAGCAACCCGAGCGCTGGGTCGCGGCGCTGGTCGCCCTGCGCTCCGACCTCGACCTCGACGCCGACCCGGCCGCCGCGCTCCTCTCCAGCTGGCACGACGACCCCTGGGCCCGGGGCTCCTACTCCGCCCGCACCGTCTCCTCCCCGATGCGCGACGAGGACCTCGGCCGGCCGATCGGCCCCCTCTTCTTCGCCGGCGAGCACACCGCCGGCGATTGGCACGGACTGATGGAGGGCGCCCTGCGCAGCGGCCGCCGCGCCGCCGCCCAGGTGCTCGGGCGCGGCTAGGGCTCCCGCGAGGCCGGGGAGCGCGCGGCGGCTAGGGCTCCCGCGAGGCCGGGGAGCGCGCGGCGCGCCCGCACCGACGGCAGCACTCCCCGAGAACGGCCCCGGCCGCCGAGAACACAGCTTCGCTCGCCCCGCCGCCGAGAACGCACGTCTGCTCGCATACCGAGCGGAAGTGCGTTTTCGCCGGGTGGGCGCGCGGAAACGCGTCTTCACCGACGAGGCCGCCTCCTCTCCACCATTGCCAAGAGGCAGCCCATCGGGTATGCATCGGCGGATGAGCGGCGAGAAGCGGACGATCGTCTTCTTCCCCGAGGGGGCGTTCGGCCCGACCAACAACTGCGTCGGGATCGGCGACGTGCTGCGGCGGCGGGGGCACCGGGTGGTGTTCATCGTCGAGGAGTCGTTCGCCGGCACGCTGGAGGCGCAGGGGTTCGAGGAGCGGCTGATGCGGCTGACGCCGCCGCCGGAGACCGAGGAAGTGCCGGGCCAGTTCTGGAAGGAGTTCATCCGCGACACGGCGCCGGTCTTCCGCCGGCCGACGATCGAGCAGCTGGAGGGCTTCATCGCCCCCACCTTCCAGGCGCTGATCGACGGCGCGAAGTACGTCGACGAACGCCTGCTGGAGATCTTCCACGAGCTGCGCCCCGACCTCGTCGTCGAGGACAACGTCGTCACCTTCCCGGCGCTGCTCTCCTTCGGCATCCCCTGGGTGCGGATCGCCTCCTGCAACCCGGCCGAGATGAAGGATCCCGAGGTTCCGCCGGTCTTCTCCGGCCTGCCGGCGGGCGATCGCTCAGGCTGGGAGGAGTTCTGGAGCGCCTACCGCGCGGCGCTCGGACCGATGCACGCGGAGTTCAGCGAGTACTGCCGCGAGCGCGGGGCGCCGGCGCTGCCCGCCGACGACTTCATCCACGAGAGCGACTGGCTCAATCTCTACCTCTATCCCGAGGCGGCCGACTACGCGCGGGCGCGGCCGCTGGGCCCGAGCTGGCACAACCTGCAGGCCTCGGTGCGGGCGACCGACCCCGACTGGCGGCTGCCCGAGCCGCTCGCCTCCCGCGAGGGGCCGCTGATCTACCTCAGCATGGGCTCGCTCGGCTCCGCCGACGTGGCGCTGATGAAGCAGCTGATCGCCGAGCTCGCCGACGCTCCCTACCGGGTGATCGTCTCCAAGGGCCCCCAGCACGAGGAATTCGACCTGGCGCCGAACATGGCGGGCGAGGAGTTCCTGCCGCAGACGAAGATCCTCCCGGAGGTCGACCTCGTCATCACCCACGGCGGCAACAACACCGTCACCGAGTGCCTCTACTTCGGCAAGCCGACGGTCGTGATGCCGATCTTCTGGGACCAGCACGACAACGCGCAGCGGATCGACGAGACCGGCCTCGGCCGCCGCCTCGACACCTACCGCCACACCGGCGCCGAGCTGACCGGGGCGATCGACGCGCTGCTCGGCGACGAGGCGCTGGCCGCGCGCCTGAAGGCGCTCGGCGCCGACCTGCGGGCCGCGCGCGGCACCGAGCACGCCGCCGACCTGCTCGAGGGCGTCCTGGCCGACGCCTGACGCCGCGACCCGCGCCCCGCTGGCGAGGCGGCTCGTCATTCGGCTGTTCCTTTGCCGCGCTATGCGCTGCAAAGGAACAGCTGGGCGAGGTGAGGCGCGGACCTGGCGCCCAGGGACGCGGCGCGTCACCATATGGCGATGGAGCCGGTCGCCTACCTCGGGCTCTTCGCCGCGGTCGTCGCCACCTGGGTCGCGCTCAGCGGCCCGGGCGAGGCGGCGCTCGTCGGCGCCGGGACGATCGCCGCCGAGGGCCACGCCGAAATCGCCGGGGCGCTGGCGATCGCCTTCGCCGGCACGGTCACCGGCAGCATCGTCGCCTACTGGATCGGCCGGGCCGCAGGCCGCCGCCTCCTGACCGGGCCCGGGCCCCTGCGCCGCCTGCGCGTCGCGGGCCTCGCCCGCTGCGAGTTACTGGCCCAGCGGCGCGCCTTCCTTGCCTCCCTTCT
>JBLNAC010000014.1:0-2888 GCA_050259155.1 Syntrophothermus sp. | reverse complement strand
CGGCTCGAGCGGTAGCCTTGAGACAACCGCGCGGGCAAGCCAAGGCGGCGAATATTCGGGGCGGCGCGTCGTTAGAATTTGCAACTTGGTTTCACTGTCGACGATCTTGCAGAGGAACTCCTCCGATGCGCCGTCGATCCAGTGCAGGTCCTCGATCACGAGCACGATCGCCTTGCGCCGGTCGGGCCCGTTGATCAGGCGGCAGACGATCCCGCCGAGCGCCCGCTGGCGCGCCTCGGGGCTCATCTGCGGAGCCGGCCGCTCGAGGTCGGGGACCCCGAGGAAGTCGAAGATCAGCGGCAGGTCCCGCCCGAACTCGGGGTCGAGGAGCAGGGCCCGGCCGGCGATCCGCTCCCGCGCGATCTGGTCGGGCTCGCCCTCGCCGATTCCGAAGAACGCGCGCAGCATCTGCAGCACCGGCATCAGCGGGATCGACTTCCCATGGGCCTGGGCCTGCGCCTCGAAGACCTCGAGCCCTTCCTCGCGGCAGCGCTGGACGAACTCGAGGAAGAGCCGGCTCTTGCCGACTCCCGCGTCGGCGACGACGCCCACCGCGCAGCCTTCGCCCGCCCGCGCCCGCTCCAGAGCGGCGCCGAGATCCTCCATCTCCCGCGCTCTCCCGACGAAGCGCGAGAAGCCCCGCTCGCGCGCGAGATCGAGGCGGGAGCGGGCGGCGCCGACGCCGGCCAGCTCGAACACGCGCAGCGGCCGGCTCGCGCCCTTGATCTCGAACTCGCCGAGGTCCTCGAGGTCCAGGAACCCCGAGGCGAGCGCCGCCGTATGCTCCGTCAGGTAGGCCTTGCCCGGCTCCGCCAGGGCCTCCATCCGCTGCGCCAGGCCGACGGTGTGGCCGATCGCCGTGTAGCCGCCCTCGCCCGCGCCGATCGCTCCGGTCACCACCTCGCCCGAGTTGATCCCGATCCGGGTCGAGAAGTTGAGCCCCGGCGCCCGCCGCAGCTCGGCCGCGTACTCGGAGACGTCGTCGAGCATCTGCAGGGCCGCGTAGCAGGCGCGCCGAGCGTGGTCCTCGTGCGCGACCGGGGCGCCGAAGACGGCCATGATCCCGTCGCCGGTGAATTTGTCGACGGTGCCCTCGAAGCGGTTCACCGCGTCGGCGAGGATCGAGAAGAAGCGGCGCATGATCTTGCTCCACTCCTCCGGATCCTGCTGCTCGGCGAGGTCCATCGAGCCGCTGACGTCGGCGAACAGGACCGTGACCTGCTTGCGCTCGCCATCCTCGCTGCGGTGCTCGTTCACGGCCCTCCAAGGGTAGCCGGCCCCGATGCGGGCTCCGGGCCCTCCTATACTGCCCTTGACTGACTGGTCAATCAAGGGGTTAAGGGCCATGCGAGCAGCGGCGATCCAGCTCAATTCTACGGGCGACAAGGGGAGGAACCTGGCGACGGCCGAGCGGCTGGTGCGCGAGGCGGCGGCCGACGGCGCCGACCTCGTCGCGCTGCCCGAGAAGTGGAACCTCCTCGCCGGCGGCGAGGAGCTGCTGGCCGGCGGCGAGCCGCTCGACGGGCCGAGCCTGACCGCCGCCCGCGGCTGGGCGCGCAAGCTGGGGATCCACCTCCTCGCCGGCAGCATCTGCGAGCGCGGCGAGGGCGATCGGGCGTCGAACACGTCGGTCCTGATCGGCCCCGACGGATCCGACCTGGCCGTCTACCGCAAGATCCACATGTTCGACGTCGACGCCGGCGGCGTCTCCTACCGCGAGTCCGAGCACGAGCGGGCCGGTGAGGAGATCGTCACCGCCCCGGCCGGGGACACGATCCTCGGGCTCGCCGTCTGTTACGACCTGCGCTTCCCGGAGCTGTTCCGCGTCCTCGCGCTCGAGGGCGCGCGCGTCGTCGTCCTGCCGTCGGCCTTCACCACCGCCACCGGCCGCGACCACTGGGAGGTGCTGCTGCGGGCGCGGGCGATCGAGGACCAGGTCTTCGTCGTCGCCCCCAACCAGGTCGGCACGGCGCCGCCGCACTTCGACTCCTTCGGCCACTCGGCGATCGTCGACCCCTGGGGGCGCCTGCTCGCGGTCGCCGGGGAGGGGGAGGGCTTCGTCGCGGCCGAGCTCGACTTCGCCGAGCAGGAGCGGATCCGCAGCTCGCTCCCGTCGCTCGCCAACCGCCGCCCGGAGGCATACGCGCATGGCCTCTAAGGCGGCGGCCGTCGACAAGCGGCGCCAGATCCTCGACGCGGCGGTCCGCGTCTTCGCCCGGCAGGGATTCCACGCGACCCGCGTCTCCGACATAGCCGACGAGGCGGGCGTCGCCTACGGCCTCGTGTACCACTACTTCCGCTCCAAGGACGAGGTCCTGAACGAACTGTTCGTCGAGCGCTGGTCGCTGCTGCTGGCGGCGATCGACGAGGCCGATCGCGCCGGGGGCAGCCACCGGGACCGCCTCGCCGCCGTCGCCGGGTTCATCGTCGACTCCTACCGCCACGACCCGGAGTTGATGAAGGTGATTATCGTCGAGGTGATTCGGGCCGCCAACTCCTTCGGACGCACCCACCTGCCCGAGATCCGCCGCGCCTACGAGTCGATCGCGAAGATCGTCGCCGACGGCCAGGCGGCCGGGGAGTTCCGGCGCGACGTGACCCCGCTGTTTGCCTCGATGGCCTTCTACGGCGCGATCGAGCAGCTCCTCTCCGGCTGGATCTTCGAGCTGATCCCGGCCACCGACGCCAGCTTCGAGGATGCAAAGGATCTGCTGGTGACGACGATCTGCGACGGCCTCGAGCCCCGATAGGTATGGTCGGGCCGCGTGGATAACGAGATCGTCCGCAGATTGATCTGGAGCGGGATGCTGGCGGCAACCGGTGCCCTCGCCAGCATCGCGGCCGCCCGCGTCTCTGCGATGCTCTACCGGCGACTGTTCGACGAAGAC
>JBLNAC010000013.1:0-3200 GCA_050259155.1 Syntrophothermus sp. | reverse complement strand
AGGCCGCCGGGCTCGAGGACAGGGTGACGGCAGCGGCGGGAGACTTCTTTGCCGAGCCCCTGCCCACGGCCGACGTGATCACGATGGGGCACATTCTCCACGATTGGAACCTCGAGCGGAGGATGCATCTGATCGCGGCCGCGTACGACGCGCTCCAGGAGGGCGGGGCCTTCATCGCCATCGAGAACGTCATCGACGATGCCCGGCGCGAGAACGCATTTGGCCTCCTGATGTCGCTCAACATGCTCATTGAGACCGGCGACGGGTCGGAGTTCACCGGCGCGGAATTCGCCGACTGGTGCAAGGAGGTCGGGTTCAAGGAGATCGACGTACTTCCGCTTGCCGGTCCGACCAGCGCCGCGATCGCCTACAGGTAGCGTCAGTCGACTCGCTGGGACGGCGGGCTGCCGAGCCTTTTCGGCTCCAGCCAGTTCGGCAAGGCGATGTCATCACCGCCGCGGGGGCGCGGGGATCGGGGACGCATTCACGCCCAGCACCTGAACAGGCGCCTCCCCACGGATGAACCCACATTCGGGCAGAACGGCGACGGGTCCTTGGGCGCTTCATAGGCGGGCCAATCTAGGCGACAGGCCGGGGAATCCATTCGGCGAAGCCGGTCAGGCGGCTGCCGAAGCCCTGGTTCGGATGGGTAAGGCCGGTCAGATCGTCGCCTTCGATCACCAGCCCGCCGCCGTTCCCAAGCGCGTGCGACGTGCGCTGGGTTCGTGCGGGGTCGAGGTCCGTCTCGGGGACGAGGTCGGGCTGCTCGACGGCCCGGCGCCGAGGACGCTGATCAGGAGCCCCGGGGTCCGTCTTGACGCCCCGTTGGTGCGCGAGGCACGACGGCGCGGTGCCGAGGTCATCGACGAGCTCGAGCTCGGCTGGCGCCTTGCCCGGGCGCCCCTGGTCGGGATCACCGGTACCAATGGCAAGACGACGACCTCTGCGCTCGCCTCCTCGCTGCTGGAGGCGGCGGGCCTGTGCGCTCCGCTCGCCGGCAACGCGGATGTCGCGCCGCCCCTGTCGGCGATCCGCGGCCAGCCCGATGCCATCGTCTGCGAGGTCTCGAGCTTCCAGCTGGAGGCGTGCCCGACCTTCGTCCCGGAGGTCGGGGTGTTCACGAACCTCAGCCCCGATCACCTCGCCAGGCATGGCGACATCGACCGCTACGCGGCTGTCAAGCGAAGCCTTTTCGTCAAAGGCCGGTCCGTGGTCCCTCTGGCGGTGGTCGACACCATCGACCAGCCCGGTGCCCGCCTGGCCGACGAAGTCGAGAGGGCGGGCGCGCGCGTGGTGCGGCTGGGCCGAGGCGGGAGCGTGCCGTACCGTCTCCTCGACGCTCGCTGGGACCTCCACGGCGGCCAATTCGCGCTTCGCACGCCGACGGGCACCTTGGAGCTGCGCACCAACCTCCCGGGCGTCTACAACGCCCGGAACGCTGCACTCGTCGTCGCGCTGGCCGATTCCCTGGAGCTGCCGCGGACGCTGACCGTCGCGACGCTGGCCAGGCATCCGGGCGTCGAGGGACGGTTTGAGCACATCGGTCGGATCGGCGCTGGGGCGTGGGGAGCCAGGCTGATCCTCGACAGCGCCGCCACGCCCGCTGCCGCCGGAGAGTTCCTCGCTGCGGTCAGGGCCGGAATCGCCCCAGGGGCCCGCCTGCACGCTGTCGTCGGTCTGCTCGGAGTTTCGGAACCGGCGCAACGCCGCGCCTTGGGGCGCATGGTCGCGAGTCTCTGCGATCGCGTCGTCGTTACCTCGGGCAGCTACCGGTCCAAGCCCCCGGCTGCGACCATGGAAGAGATTCTGGTGGGCGCGCGAGGGGTCGAGGCAACCGAGGTGATCAGAGTGCCACGCCGCGAGCTTGCCATCGCGGTCGCGGCAGCCGGCGCCTCGAGGCGCGACGTCGTCTGCGTGATCGGCCGCGGCAACCTTGTCGAGGTGATCGACAGCTCACGAGTCGACGACCGCGGGGTGATGCGTCGGCTGGTGGATGGCGCCGCCCCGAGTCGTTCAGGCCCAAAACGGCTGTCGCCAACCTCGTCGCGCGAGCTCTCGGTATAGATCGAGCAGCGCCGAGTAGGTAGGAAGGACGATCAACTTGGCCGGCGCGGGGGCGAGGGCCCGGTCGAGCGCCGCGGCGATCGACCGCTCCACGGTCCTCGCGGAGGTTGGCCAGCCCGCGTACTTCAGCCGCAGCGCGAGCTCGTCGGCTCTCTGCCCCGCACAGTCGAAGGTCCGCACATGAGGTGCCAGCAGCTCGAAGTCGGCGTCCCATATCCAGGAGACGTCGCGGCCGTCGGCAGGTCCGTCGTTCAGCGCGAGCAGCAGGGTAAGCGGCGCCATGTCGGCATCGGCCAGCATCCGCATCAACGCGTTGGCACCGGCCGGGTTCTTCATCAGCAACACCGTCAGCTCGGTCGCTCCGAGGCGTATCCGCTCGCCCCGGCCGAATGCAGGGGTCCAGGCCGCCAGCGCACGGGAAATCGCCGAGGCGCCAACTCCCAGGGCGGTCGCCGCCCCAACCGCGGCCAGAGCGTTGTAGACGTTGTGCAGGCCGGGCACTTTGAGGCGCACCGAGGTCTCGACGGAGCCCTCGATCGAGAAGCTGACCCCGGCCATTCCCGCGAGGTGAACGGTCGAGGCGCGGATGTCCGGCGTGGGTCGCTGCCCGCCACACGCGCTGCAGCGGTAGTGGCCGAGGTGACTCAACAGGCGTGCCTCGAAATGCAGTGGTCCGTCGCAGCGTCGGCAGCGTCCGGCGTCGTTGGCGTGCTCCGGCTCGGGCGTCGCAACGGTCGTGTCCTCGACGCCGAAGAGGATCGGAGCCCGGCGGCCCGTCTCTGAGGAGCGGTCGTGGAGCATGGCCGTGAGGGGCTCGTCGGCGTTAAGCACCAGCTGCGTCGCGTGCCCCCGCGACGCCATCGCCGCCCAGGCAGAAGCGATCGCATCCAGCTCGCCGTAACCGTCGAGCCGGTCGCGGAAGAGGTTGCCGAGGACGATCACCGCCGGAGCAAGCTGGGACGCCACCAGCGGCAGCCAGGCCTCGTCCACCTCGAACACGCCGACGTCGCCTGCTTCCTCGAGCAGCGCGCTCGCGACCCCGGCTGGCACGTTCGCGCCCGCCCGGTTCTGGACGACGGAGAGGCCGGCCTCGCGCAGGACCGACGTGAGCATCGAGGCCGTGGTGGTCTTGCCGT
>JBLNAC010000012.1:0-4540 GCA_050259155.1 Syntrophothermus sp. | reverse complement strand
AGTCGTTCGAGTACTCGACGCTCGGCGGCTGGATCGCGACCCGCGCCGGCGGCCACTTCGCGACTCTGGAGACGCACATCGACGACCTGGTGGAGTCGGTGCGGGCGGTCACCCCGCGCGGCGACTGGGAGAGCCGGCGCCTGCCGGGCTCGGGCGCGGGGCCCTCTCCCGACCGGATGCTGATCGGGTCGGAGGGCATCCTCGGGGTGATCGCCGAGGCCTGGGTCCGGGTCCGCCCCCGGCCGCGGTTCAAGGCCTCCGTCGCGGTCGGGTTCGACGACTTCGTGGGCGCGACGCGCGCGGTCCGCGAGATCGCGCAGTCCGGCCTTCACCCGTCCAACTGCCGTCTGCTCGATGCGGGCGAGGCGGAGCTGACGGGGGCCGGCGACGGCACCGCGAGCCTGCTGCTGCTCGGCTTCGAGTCCGCACGGGCGCCGGTCGACGCCGCGCTGGAGGAGGCGGCGGCGATCGCCTGCGAGCACGGCGGCGAGGCGGGCGAGGCTCGCTCCTCGGCCGGGGGCGGGGAGCAGGACGCGGTGGGGGCCTGGCGCGGCGCCTTCCTGCTGGCGCCCTACCTGCGCGACACCTTCGTCGCCTGCGGCGTCCTCTCGGAGACCTTCGAGACGGCGATCACCTGGGACCGGCTCGAGCAGCTCCACGCGACGGTGATGGAGACGGCGCGGAAGGCCACCGCCGAGGCCAGCGGCTGCCCCACCGAGGGCCCCGGCTCGCCGCGCGTCAGCTGCCGCCTCACGCACGTGTACCCCGACGGCGCCGCACCCTACTTCACGGTGCTGGCGGCCGCCGTTCGCGGTGCCGAGGTGAGCCAGTGGGACGAGGTCAAGGCGGCCGTCTCGGAGGCGCTGGTCGAGGCCGGCGGCACCATCACCCACCACCACGCGGTGGGCCGCGATCATCGCGCCTGGTACGACCGCCAGCGCCCGGCCCCGTTCGCCGCCGCGCTGCGGGCGGCGAAGGCCGAGCTCGATCCCGCCGGCATCCTCAACCCGGGGGTCCTGATCGACCCGCACTGAGCGGTACGCTTTCGCGACTCCACCTCCCCGCAGGGGGCCGCCCTGTGCGCCCGCGGCGGGGTCGCCGCGATGGAAACGATCACCTCCGAACAGCCGACCGTGTCGTCCGAGCCCGAGCAGCCGGCGGCTGAAGAGCCGGTCGTCCCGCGCCGCTCGCCGCTGCGGGCCGCGATCAAGACCGGACGGCCGAAGGAGTGGATCAAAAACGTCTTCGTCTTCGCCGGCCTGCTCTTCTCGGGCAAGTTCAACCAGCCCCACGACGTCCTCCTCGCCGTCGTCACCTTCGTCGCCTTCTGCCTGATCTCGAGCGCCGGCTACTTCGTCAACGACCTGATCGACGTCGAGCTGGACCGCAAGCACCCGAAAAAGCAGTTCCGCCCGCTCGCCGCGGGCGAGCTGTCGGAGGCGGCCGCGAAAGCGATCGCCCCCGTCCTGGCGGTGGTCGCCGTCGCGATCGCGTTCGGGGTCAACTGGCAGGTCGGGCTGATGGTCGTCGGCTACGGGATCGCGCAGCTCGCCTACAGCCTCGGGCTCAAGCAGGTCGTGATCATCGACGTGATGACGCTGGCCGGTCTGTTCATCCTCCGCGTCGCCGCCGGCGCCAGCGCCGTCGAAGCGCACGCCTCGGAGTGGCTGATCCTCTGCACCGGGATGCTCGCCGCCTTCCTCGGCTTCACCAAGCGGCGCCAGGAGGCGGTCTCCGAGCTGCACGAAGGGACCTCGACGAGGCCGGTGCTGGAGCACTACTCGCTGCCCTTCCTCGACCAGATGGTCTCGCTGGTGACGACCGGGACCGTGATCAGCTACGCGATCTACACCGTCAACTCGCCGCTGATCGGCAGCCAGATGATGCTGACCATCCCCTCGGTGGTCTACGGCATCTTCCGCTACCTGTATCTGATCTACGACCGCGCCGACGACCGCTCGATGGCCCAGATAGTCGCCGGCGACCGCGGCATCCAGGCGGCCGGCGCCAGCTACGCGGTGATCGCCTTCCTGCTGCTGTACGTGTTCAAGTAGGCGACGCCGGGGATCCGAGCGGGCTCAGGGTGCCTCGTCCGCCTCGTCGGGCACGATCGGCAGGTCGGAGGCGAGCTGGATCCTGCCGCCACGGTGGAACTGCAGGTCGACGGTCTCGTTCTTGCGGTAGGTGCCCCAGAGCCCCAGGTACATCGCCAGCCAGCGGCTGGCCCCGATCTTCTCCTTGACGATCGGCCTGGTGAAGACGATCCCGCTCCCCTCGATCGTGTAGTCGGCGCCCTCGCTCTGCTCGACGCCGTTGACGAAGACGGTGAACGGCGCTTCGGCGCCGGCCGGGATCCGAACCCTCCTGCCGGCGGCGTAGCTGCCCTTCGGGATCTGCGGCTCCGCGTCGCTCATGGCTGCGCCTCGAGAGTCTCGCGGACGACGTCGAACGGTGTCCGGTGGTCGGTCGGATCGAGCTCCACGCGGCCGACACCGCCGCGGAAGGGCATGAAGGTGCCGTCGCCGCGGACGTCGACGCCGGCCACCGGCCTGCGCAGCAGACCGCGGCCGCTCAGCTGCAGCCGCGCGCGCACCAGGTCCTGGGGGGCGTACCGCCGCAGCCCCTGGACGGAATCGGCAGGCCCTTCGGCGCGGATCCTCAGCGCCCGCTCGCGCATCGCCGCGACCGCCTCGTCGAGATCGTCGAAGCCGGCGTGCTCGACCGTGGGCCCGTTCCGGACCGTCAGCTTCCACCTGCGACGGGCCACGGCCAGGGCTGGGGCGGGCTCCGGCTCAGGCGCCCCGGCGCGGGCGCTTCGGCCGCCGCGCCGGCGGGCCCACGATTTTCTCCGGGCCGTCGCGATCCCCTACCGGCAGGTATTCGCGGTCGCGCTCGCCCGTGTAGATCTGGCGCGGGCGGGCGATTTTCGTCGCCGGGTCTTCCTGCATCTCCATCCACTGCGCGATCCAGCCGGCGGTGCGCGGGATCGTGAAGAGGACGGTGAACATGTTGGTCGGGATCTCCATCGCCTCGTAGATGATCCCCGAGTAGAAGTCGACGTTCGGGTACAGCTTGCGAGAGGTGAAGTACTCGTCGTCGAGGGCGCGTTTCTCCAGCTCGCGGGCGATCTCGACCAGCGGGTTGTACTCCGTCGCCTCGAAGACCTCGTCGATGTGGGTCTGGATGATCCGCGCCCGCGGGTCGTAGTTCTTGTAGACGCGATGGCCGAAGCCCATCAGTTTCTCCTCGCGCCGTTTAACCCGCTCGAGGAAGTCGGGGATGTTGTCGGGCGACTCGATCCGGCGCAGCATGCGCAGCACCGCCTCGTTGGCGCCCCCGTGCAGCGGGCCGTAGAGGGCGGCGACGCCGGCGGCGACTGCCGAGTACGGATCGACCCCGGAGGAGCCGACGCCGCGGACGGCGTTCGTCGAGCAGTTCTGTTCGTGGTCCGCGTGGAGGATGAAGAGGATGTCGAGGGCCCGGGAGAGCGCCGGTTTGGGGACGTGGCGAGCTTCCGTTTTCTTGAACATCATCGAGAGGAAGTTCTCGGCGTAGCTGAGCTCGTTGTCCGGGTAGGCGTAGGGGAAGCCCATGTTGTGGCGATAGGAGAAGGCGGCCAGGGTCGGGACCTTGGCGATCAGCCTGACCGCCGCCATGTAGCGCTCTTCGGGATCGTCGATCTGCTTCGCGCCCGGGTAGAAGGTTGAGAGCGCGGCGACGCCGGAGAGCAGCATCCCCATCGGGTGCGCGTCGTAGCGGAAGCCCTCGAAGAGATGCTTGAGGTCCTCGTGGACGAAGGTGTGGTGGGTGATGTCGAAGGTCCAGCGATCGAGCTGCGGCCCGGTCGGCAGCTCGCCGAAGATCAGCAGGTAGGCGACCTCGAGGAAGGTCGAGCGCTCGCAGAGCTGGGCGATCGAGTAGCCGCGGTGTTCGAGGATGCCCGCGTCGCCGTCGATGAAGGTGATGGAGGAGCGGCAGGACGCGGTGTTGGTGAAGGCCGGGTCGTAGGAGAGCATCCCGAATTCGCCCTCGTCGACCTTGATCTGGCGCAGGTCCAGCGCGCGGACCGTGCCGTCCTCGATCGGCAGCTCGTAGGTCTTGCCGGTGCGGTTGTCGGTGACCGTGAGCGAGTTCGCCGTGGCGGCGCGGGCGGACTCAGGGGTAAGGTCCTGGGTGTGCTGCTCGGTGGCCATCGCTCTCCTTCGAAGCTCAGATCTGGGGCGAGCGAAGTATCGCAGTTCGGGTCTCTCGCCCCGGCCGGTGAGCCGGTGCCTACTCGGCGGCGGGGACGGCCTCGAACTGGGTCATCGCACGCAGCGCGTGGAAGCGCTCCTCGATCTCGTCGCGCTCCAGCCGCGCGACCCTCTCGGTGCCGAACTCTTCGACGGTGAACGAGGCGAGGACGGTGCCGTAGCCCATCGCGCGCCGCAGGCTCGCCTCGTCGTGCTTGCCGCCGTGGCCGTCGAGGTAGCCGAAGAAGCCGCCGGCAAAGCTGTCGCCGGCCCCGGTCGGGTCGCGGACGTCCTCGAGCGGGAACCCG
>JBLNAC010000011.1:0-3484 GCA_050259155.1 Syntrophothermus sp. | reverse complement strand
CGGCAAGCGGACGCAGGAGATCTACGTGCTCTTCGGGACGGCGGTGGATTCCGAGGCGGGGACGCGCACGCTCACGGGGGTCCAGGCCCAGGGGATGACCGCATGCCCTTGCGCGCAGGAGATGGTCGCCGGCCTCGGCCGGGAACGGCTCGCCGCGGCCGGCTTCGAGCCCGAGGAGGTCGAGCGGGCGATCGAGGCGGTGCCGATCGCGACCCACAACCAGCGCGGGATCGGCACCCTGCACGTCGGCATCCCGGAGGCCGCCGTGAGCTGGATCGACGCACCCGAGCTGCTGCGGATCGTCGAGAGCTCGATGAGCTCCGAGATCTACGAGCTGATGAAGCGCCCCGACGAGATGGCCGTCGTCGTCAAGGCCCACGAGCAGCCCCGATTCGTCGAGGACTGCGTCCGCGAGATGGTGCGCCAGATCGCCGAGGGGTACCCCGACCTCCCCGACGACGCCTTCCTCGTCGCCCGCCAGGAGAACCTGGAGACGATCCACCGCCACAACGTCGTCGCCGAGCGCCACGGAACCCTCGGCGAGCTGCGCGCCGAGCTGACGAGCGGCGAGCGCGGCGGCCGGCACCTGACCACGCGCGAGTGGCTCGAGGCCTCCGGGGCCTGACGACCGGGCGCTCGGACGCGGGTCGGCGCCCAAGGGTCAGCCGGCGTGGCGCGCCTTCGCGCGCTCGCGCTGCTGGGCCTCGATCCTGCGCCGCAGGCCGAAGAAGTAGTCGGCGCCGCTGACGACGGTCATCACCAGCGCCGCGTAGACCAGGAGGTCGACGCCGAGCGGAGCCGGGTTGGCGACGATCAGCGCGATCACCGCGGCGATCTGCAGCACCGTCTTCATCTTGCCCATCCAGCTGGCGGCGATCACGATGCCGCGCTCGGCGGCGATCGTGCGGAGGATCGTTACGGCGACCTCGCGGGCGATGATCACCATCGCGACCCAGGCTTCGAGCCGGTCCAGCGAGACCAGCGAGACCAGGGCGCCGACGATCAGCAGCTTGTCGGCGAGCGGGTCCATCAGCTTGCCGAAGGTGGTCACCGAGCCTCGCGAGCGGGCGAAGTAGCCGTCGAGGCCGTCGGTCGCGGCCGCCAGCGCGAAGACCGCAGCGGCCAGCGCGTCGCCGTTGGGGGTCTCGACCAGCAAGGCGACGACCACCACTGGCACCGCCAGGATGCGCAGTAGCGTCAGCGCATTCGGCAGGTTGAGCGGGAACATGGCCCGCTCAGTCTGACGCAGAGGCGGCCGCCAGGGCGACCACGATCGCGAACGTCGCCAGCGTCGAGCCCGATGCTCGGCCGCATAGGGCTCGCAGCCCGGCCGGCCGGCGTCCCTACGGGGCGGCTGCCGTTCCGTTCTCGAAGGCGCCCGGGAAGGTGTCGATCGGCTTCGCGCCGAGCGCCCGCCGCAGCCACACCAGGTGCTGCGCCTGGTCGGCGACGGTCGCCGCCAGCATCGTCCGCGCCGCCGGCGCGGTCAGCTGGCCGATCGCTCCGACCTCGGCCTCGATCGTCGCCGATTCGAGCTCGTAGAGGAAGCGCAGGTAGTCCTGCTGGTGGCGCGGGCGGCCGGTCGGGATCCGTTCGGGTTCGGCTTCGGCCGGGACGCCGGTGCCGCGCAGGGCCTTGAGCGTCGCGTCGACGTGTTCCTGTTCCTGCGCCAGGAAGCGGCGCGCGAGCGCCAGGTAGGGGGGGCCGATCCCGCGCAGGCTCTGTTCGTAGGCCGCGACCGCTCCAAGCTGGCGGGAGAGGATCGCGTTCAGCGCCTCGCCGTCGCCGGCCTTGTCAAGGGCAGCCGTCGTCGGCCCCTGCCCGCCGCCGCAGGAGGCGAGGGCGGTCGCGGCGATCAGCGCGGCCAGGGCGATCGCGGAGCGCCGCGTGGCGCCGCCCCGCATGATTCGGTTCGCTGCCATGGAGAGGCGAGAAAGCCTATGAGCTCGGGGCGCGAGAAGCGGTTGGAGGCGCTGGCCGCGGAGGTGCACGCATGCCGCCGCTGCCCGCGGCTGGTCGAGTGGCGCGAGGGCGTCGCCGCCGACCCGCCGCGGCGCTACCGCGGTCAGCGCTACTGGGCGCGGCCGGTGGACGGCTTCGGCGACCCCGCCGCAAGGATCGCCGTGATCGGCCTGGCGCCGGCCGCCAACGGCGCCAACCGCACCGGCCGGATGTTCACCGGCGACCGCTCGGGGGACTGGCTCTACGCGGCCTTGCACCGCGCGGGGCTCGCGAACCGGGCCGAGTCCGAGCACCGCGGCGACGGCCTGCGCCTACGCGGCGCCTACGTCACCGCGGTCGTCCGCTGCGCGCCCCCCGCTAACCGCCCGACCCCGGCCGAGCGCGACGAGTGCCTCCCCGACCTGGAGCGCGAGCTCGAGCTGCTGGGCCGCTGCCGGGTCCTGGTCGCGCTCGGAGCCTTCGCCTGGGACGGGGCGCTGCGGGCGGCGCGGGCGCTGGGCGCCGAGGTGCCGCGGCCACGGCCCCGCTTCGGCCACGGCGCCGAGGTCGACCTCGGCCGCTGGCGGCTCCTCGGCTGCTTCCACCCCAGTCAGCAGAACACCTTCACCGGCAGGCTGACGGCGGCGATGCTCGACGCCGTCCTCGCCCGCGCGCGCGAGCTGGCCGGCTAGGGTGCGGGCCGTGAGGCCGACAGCAGCGACAGCGATCGCCGTCCTCGCGGCCGGTCTCGCGCTGGCGGCCTGCGGCGGCTCGTCCTCGAGCGGCGCCGGTGAGGGCGCCGGCTCGACGTCTCCGAAGGCGAACGGATCGAGCACGGGGGTCGGCTCGGCGCCGGCGGGCGCCTCGGCACGGGCCTGCCCGATCGCCGTCGCCGGCGGATCGGGTCTGCGGGTGACCGGCGTCTCCTGCGCCGTAGGGCAGAGGGTCGCCCTGGCCTGGCGGCGCGATCCCAGCTGCCGGCCGGCCGCCGGCGCCTCGCGCGGCGGATGCCGGGTCGGCGGCTACCTCTGCCTGGCGACCGCGACCGGCCGCGGCCTCGCGGTCAGCTGCGCCCGCCCCGGCCGCGCGATCGCCTTCACCGTGAAGGACTAGAGGCGGGGGTCGTCGGGCCAAGCGCCGCGCCAGCCGTCCGCCGGTACGAAGGAGGGGGTCGCGAGGGCCTCGTTCCCTCCTAGAATGGGCTCAGCGCGCCGGCGTAGCTCAGTTGGTAGAGCACTTCACTCGTAATGAAGGGGTCAGCGGTTCAAGTCCGCTCGCCGGCTCTGCGGACCGCCAGCCTCGCCTCGATCGCCTCGGCGTAGATGCCGTGGCGGGCGTGGGAGGGGCGCACGTCCTCGATCCCGTAGGCCTCGACCATCGCCCGCGCGAGGGTGTGCTTGAAGGTGGGGCCGTGCCAGGCGTGGGCTTCGGCGGCCCGGCCGACGTGGAGGTGGGTCAGCTCGTGCAGCAGGGTCTCCAGCACGTCCCCGGCGCGTATGCCCGGGTAGGCGGTGACCGAGACGCGGAAGTCGGCCGGAACGGC
>JBLNAC010000010.1:0-2682 GCA_050259155.1 Syntrophothermus sp. | reverse complement strand
GGCGGCCCGGGCCGACTCCCGCTCGCCCCGGGGCGCGCCTGCGGTCGCGTCGTGGATCGAGCGCCGCCGCCGCGCCTCCCCCAGGATCGTCCCCAGCACCCGGAAGCCGTCGCGGAAGGTCTTCAGGTTGCTCTGGCCGGAGATCCGCTCGCGCTCATAGCTCGGCACCTCGGTGATCTTCATCCCCGCGGCGGCGATCCGCAGGTTGATCAGCGTCTCCACCTCAAAGCCGGGGACGTCGAGGGAGATGAAGGGCAGGCAGCGCGCCCAGAAGGCGTTGTAGCCGTAGCAGAGGTCGGTGAAGTGGGTGCCGTGCAGGAGGTTGGCGGTGCCGCTCAGCAGGCCGTTGCCGAGCTTGCGCATCGCGGTGATGTCGGCGCTGCCGCCGCCGGGCAGGAAGCGCGAGCCCTTGGCGAAGTCCGCGCCGGCCTCCAGGGCGGCGACGAAGCTCGGGATCTCGGCCGGGTCGGCGGAGCCGTCGGCGTCGAGCATCACGATCAGGTTCCCGGTCACCGCCGCGAAGCCGGTGCGGAAGGCGTCGCCCTTGCCGCGGCCGCTCTGGGTGGTGACGCGGATGTCGGGCCGGGCGGCGCGGGCGGCCTCGACCGTGTTGTCGGTGGAGTTGCCGTCGACCAGGATCACCTCGTGCAGCCCCGCGGGCAGCGCCTGCAGGACCTGGCCGATGTTGCGCTCCTCGTTCATCGCCGGCACGACGACGCTGACCTTGGTCTGGCGCCGCTGCCGCCGGTCGGGGCCGGTGTAGGGGACCGCCTCCCGCGCCCCCAGCGCCTCGACCTCGATCAGGGGCACGCCGCCGACCCGGCTCGCCGTCACCGACTGGGCCTCCAGCAGGTCAAGCGGCCGCGGCAGCAGGCTGACCGGGACGCCGATCGACTTGAAGGCGCGCACCAGCGAGAGCAGGCCCTCGTCGTCGGCGTGGGCGCTGGAGATCACCACCCGGTCGGCGCGGTGGCGGTCGACGATGTCCAGGGCGGCGACGCGGCCGCGGTCGCCGGGGTCGTCCTCGACCGGCGCCACCGTCGCGACCAGCGTCGCGTAGGCCGCCAGCGGCGCGTAGGCGCGCAGCCGCTCGGCGGTCTCCTCGTCGCCGACCAGGACCCAGCGCTCGATCGGGCTGAGGCTGCGCAGCAACGGGCCCAGCGCCGCCCGCGCGCTGAGGTCGATGAGCAAGAAGGCGGCCAGCAGCGCCAGCTGCTCGCCGGCGCCGAGGTCGGTCAGAAGCGAGGCCGACCAGGCAAAGAGCGCGGCGACCAAGAGGCGGATCAGCGGCCAGCCGGCGCCGGCGCCGTCGCGCAGCGGGCTCGGCTGGGGCCGCGTGCCGTAGACGCCGAGCAGGCCGTAGACGAGGACCAGCAGCGCCGGCGCGAGCGGCAGGGCCGGGAAGAGGCGGGCGCCGGCGGCGAGGGCGACGACGATCAGCGCCACCGCCGAGCAGGCGAGGTCGAGCGCCGGGAGCAGCCACCACGCCCTTGCCCGCCCCGCGCTCGGCATCGAGCTGAGGGTCGGGCGGTCGGCGACGAGACTCGTCTGGGAGTGCCGGAGGGCCGGCTGTTCTATCGGGACCTCGAACGGGGGGTGCATGATCGGCTCGGGCTACCCTGGGGCGTCACCGGCAAACCCGCGACAGGCAGCGACATCGCGCCGGGGGCCACGCATTCTTTCAGGGAATCGCGACCGCGCCTAGAGCCGCACCAGGTTGGCGGCGGCGATGCCGCGGGTGACGCCGCGGAAGTCGATCACCAGCGGGGCCGCCTCGACCAGCATCTCGTAGTCGACCTCGGGGTGTGCGGTGACGATCGCGACCAGGTCGACGTCGACGAGCCCGGCGTCGAGGTCGACCGACTCCAGCTCCAGCTCGCCGACCGCAGGCACATAGGGGTCGTGGTAGGAGAGGTCGGCCTCCAGCGCGTCCAGCAGCTTGAGGATCTTCAGCGCCGGCGACTCGCGGGTATCGCCCGAGCCGGCCTTGTAGCTGGCGCCGACGATCAGGATCTTCGACCCCTTGACCGGCTTGCCGACCTCGTTCAGGGCGCGCTCGATCCGCTCGACGCAGAACGCCGGCTGGGCCTGGTTGACCTTGCCGGCCAGCTCGATGAACTCGGGGTAGAAGTCGGCCTCGCGGGCCTTGAAGGCAAGGTAGAAGGGGTCGACCGGCAGGCAGTGGCCGCCCATCCCGGGCCCGGGCTCGAAGCGCATGAAGCCGAACGGCTTGGTCGAGGCCGCGTCGATCACCTCCCAGACGTCGATCCCGAGCCGGTCGCAGAGCTGCGCGAGCTCGTTGACGAGGGCGATGTTCACGGAGCGGAAGATGTTCTCGAGCAGCTTCGAGAGCTCGGCGGCCTCGGGCGTGCTGAGGACGACCACGGTGTCGCAGATCTCGGCGTAGAGCGCCCGCGCGCGCTCGGTGCAGGCATCGGTCATGCCGCCGACGAGCTTCGGTGTCGTCCGCACGGTGTAGTCGGTGCGCCCGGGGTCGATCCGCTCCGGCGAGAAGGCGAGGAAGAAGTCGCTGCCGACGGAGAGCCCCGACTCCTCCAGGATCGGCGCGACGCGCTCGCGGGTGGTGCCGGGATACGTCGTCGACTCGAGCACGATCAGCTGCTCGGGCTGAAGCACATGCGAGATCGCGGTCGCCGCGTCGAGCAAGAAGGTCAGATCCGG
>JBLNAC010000009.1:0-2921 GCA_050259155.1 Syntrophothermus sp. | reverse complement strand
GGATTGACGGTCATGCAGAGGAAGATGTCGGCCAGCCCTCGCAGCTCGGAGACGGCCTCCACCGGAGTGCCGGGGTTGATCGCGATCCCGGCCAGGCAGCCGAGCTCGCGGACCGCGTTTAGGGTCCGGTCGACGTGGGGCGTCGCCTCGACGTGGAAGGTGATCGAGTCCGCGCCTGCCCTGGCGAACTCCTCGATCTGGCGCTCGGGCGCCTCGATCATCAGGTGGACGTCGATCGCGCCGCCCGCGTCGTGGACGAGATCGGCGATGGAGGAGGCGACCAGCGGGCCGATCGTGATCGGCGGCACGAAGCGGCCGTCCATCACGTCGAAATGGATGACCCGGGCGCCGGCGTCCATCACCTCCTCGATCTGGGCGCCAAGCCGGGAGAAGTCGGCCGAGAGGATCGAGGGGGCGACCCGCGGCGCCTGCACCAGCTCGAACATCCTCTCGCTCATCGCCGGGAGCCTAGTCGGGGTGCCGGTCCCTCAGGCGGCCCGCAGCATCGACGCGCCGCAGCTCTGGCACTGCAGGTCCTCGGTCTGGCTCATGCGGGCGATCGTCCCGTGCTCGCCGCAGTTCGGGCACTGCGAGACCAGTTCGAAGCGGCTGAGGCAGTTGACGCACCGCAGGCGGCCCGGCAGCTGAGTCGGCCGCAGCCAGGGCTCGCCGCAGTTGGGGCAGGGCGCGCGGTTGAGCACGCTGCCATGGCCGAAGCCCGGTTGTGGGGACTCGCTCATCCGCTAATCATTGCGTTTGAGCCGGGCGATGAAGAATCCGGTGGTGCGATCGCGGTCGGGGCGCAGCTGCAGGCAGCGTCCGTCGCGGTCGGAGGCGAGCCCCGGGGCAAGGGCGCCGAGGTCGTCGACGAGGAGCGGCGGGACCCCTTGCGGGCCGCCGGCCGCCAGCAGCGCTTCGATCTGATCCTCGTTCTCCCGTCGCGAGATCGTGCAGGTCGAGTAGACGAGCGTGCCGCCGGGCCGCACCAGGCGCGCGCACTCGCGCAGCGCCGCCGCCTGGATCTCCGCCAGCCGCCCGATCGTCTTCGGGCTCTTGCGCCAGCGGGCGTCCGGCCTGGAGGCCAGCGCCCCGAGGTCCGAGCAGGGGGCGTCGAGCAGAACGCGGTCGAAGCGCGGCTCGAGGCCGGCGAGGCTGGTCACGTCGGCCTCGACCACGGTCACGTTGCGGAGCCCGAGCCGCGAGGCCTGGGCCGCGACCTCGGCCGCCCGCCGCGGGTCGAGCTCGACCGAGACGATGTCCCCGCGGGCTCCCATCCGGGCGGCGATCTGGCCGGTCTTGATTCCCGGCCCGGCGCAGGCGTCCAGCACGTGCTCGCCCTCGCGCGGGTTGAGGACCTCGACCACCGCCGCGGAGCCGCGGCTCTGCGGCGTCGCGCTGCCGGCGGCGACGAGCTCGGCGAGGAGCGGGCCGGCGCGACCGCCGAGCACCACGCACTCCGGCGCGGCGAGGGGCCAGGGCCCGGTCGACGGCGCCGCCTCGACCCCCGCCTCGCGCAGGGCGGCCAGCAGCCCCTCGCGCCCGGGGGTCGGGCTGGCGCGCAGCGCCACCTCGGCCGGCTCGTTGCAGGCCGCGAGCAGCGAGCGGGCGGAGCCGGCCCCCAGCTCCTCCCACCACATCCGCGCCAGCCACTCCGGGACCGAGTGCGCGGCGGCCGCGCCGGCCGGTGTCCCTTCGTCGTCCATCGCGGCGACCAGCCGCGCGCGCTCGCGCGCCGCGCGCCTCAGCACCGCGTTGACGAAGCCCGAGGCGTGGGCGGCGCCGGCGTCCTTGACGAGCTCGACCTCCTGGTCGACGGCTGCGTGGTCGGGGGTCGCGTCGGAGAAGAGCAGCTCGTAGAGGCCGAGGCGAAGGGCGGCGAGCACGGGTGGGTCGAGCAGCCGCGTCGAGCGACCCGCCAGCTCCTCGATCGCGGCGTCGGAGCTGCCGCGGCGCTGGACCGCGCCGTAGGCGAGCCGCTGCGCCTGAGCGCGCTCGCGGCCCGCGAGGCCGGCGGCATCGGCGCCCTCGCGGAAGGCGCGCTCGGTGTGGGCGCCGTCCTCGAAGGTCGCGCGCACGACCGCGAAGGCCACCCTGCGCGCCGGTGAGAGCCCCATCGCGGCCTCAGGCCGGCTCCGGCAGGGGGTGGCCGCGGAGGTAGTCGTCGGCGGGCATCGGCCGCCCGCCGGGCGGCTGCACCACCTCGAGGCGAAGCGAGCCCTCGCCGCAGCCGAGGACGATCGCCCCCGCGGCGGCGGCGACGGTCCCGGCCCCGGGACCGGCGCCGGGGACGGCGCGGGCTCGGCGCACGCCGAGCCGGCTCCCGTCCGCCGTCTGCAGATAGACGCCGACGTGCGGGCCGAGCGCGCGGACCTTCGCCGCCAGCTCTGCCGCGGGCCGACCCGGGTCCAGCCGGCGCTCGGCGGGGTCGATCTTCTCCGCGTAGGTGGCGGCCGCGTCGTCCTGCTCGGCGAACCGCAGCGTTCCCGCGGCGGCCGCATCCAGCGCTCGCACGAGGAGCTCGCCGCCGCGCTCGGCCAGCCTCGCGGCCAGCTGCTCGAAGTCCTCCTCGGCCCCGATCGGGACTTCCTCGCAGGGGCCGACAGGTCCCGAGTCGAGGCCGGCCGTGAGGCGCATCACGCAGACGCCGGTGCGCTCTTCGCCCGCCATGATCGCCCGCTCGATCGGCGCGGCGCCGCGCCAGCGCGGCAGCAGCGAGGCATGCACGTTGAGGAAGCCGAGTCGCGGCGCCGTCAGGATCGGCTCTGGCAGGATCAGGCCGTAGGCGACGACCACGGCCGCATCGGCCGCGTGGGCGCGGAAGGTCGCCTGCTCGTCGGCGTCCTTGAGCGTCTTCGGCGTGAACACCGGCAACGCCAGCCGCCGCGCCTCGCGTTCAACCGGCGTATGCTGCACGTCCATGC
>JBLNAC010000008.1:0-4174 GCA_050259155.1 Syntrophothermus sp. | reverse complement strand
GCCTACTCGGCGCTCGGCAACGGCGGCAAGATCGTGACGCCGCACGTGGGGCTCGCGGTCGAGGACGCGGCCGGGCGGGTGCTGCGCGAATTCCCGAACCGGATCCGCCGCCGCGTCCGCATCGATCCCGCCTCGCGCCAGGCGATCATGGAAGGCCTGCACGAGGCCGCCCAGGTCGCGCCGGGCACCGCCGCGGGCGTCTTCGGCGGCTTCCCGATCGAAATCGCCGGCAAGACGGGAACCGCGGAACGACCGGGCCATGCGGACCAATCGTGGTTCATCGCCCTCTCCCCGTACCCTGAACCTGACATCGTTACCGTCGCAACCATCGAGGAAGGCGGCTTCGGGGCCGAATCCGCGGCACCGGCGGTGCTGGAAATCCTCGAGGCCCTCTACAACAAGCAGGCCAGCGCAATCTCCACCTCAGGCGGCAACGAATAGGTGTACCAGACCCGTACCCGACAGGCCCAGCCAGAGCTCTTCGCGACGCACACCAGCATCGCGGAGCGTCTCGGGGTCGCCAATTTCGACTGGCCGCTGGCGGTCGCCGCCGTCGGCCTCGTCGCCTTCAGCGTCTTCACCCTGGGCCAGGCGACCCGGCACGACGTCCCCGGCAGCCCGGGCTACTACGTCGACCGGCAGCTGATCTACGGCCTGCTCGGCGTGCTCGCGATGCTGATCATGAGCCGCATCGACTACTCGCGGTTCCGCGAGCTGCGGGTCGGGCTCTACACCTTCCTCTGCGCCAGCGTCGCCCTCGTCTTCGTCTTCGGCTTCGCCGCCCGCGGCTCGCGGCGGGCCTTCGAACTCCCGTTCTTCAGCTTCCAACCATCCGAGCTCGGCAAGGTCCTGCTTGTGCTGGCCCTGGCCGGGTTCGTCATCGATGGAGCCAGGCGCGGCTCTCCGTGGCAGCGCACCGTCCGCTACCTGTGCCTCGGCCTGGCCCCGGCTGCGCTCGTCTTCCTGCAGCCGGACCTCGGCACCGCCCTGGTGTTCGTGGTGGCGACCCTCGCCGTGATGTACTTCGGAGGCGTCCGCTGGACGCACTTCGCGGTGATCGGCGGGGCCCTCGTCGCCCTGATCGCGCTGGTCCTCGTCGTCGCTCCGGCGGTCGGCGTACCGGTGCTCAAGGGGTACCAGAAGGAACGTCTGACGTCGTTCGTCGAACCGAGCTCGGACCCCGGCGGCGCTGGCTACCAGCAGAATCAATCGGAAGTCGCCATCGGCGCCGGTCGCGTGACCGGACGTGGCGACCACGCAACTCAGACGCGGCTCGACTTCGTGCCCGAGCGCAGCACCGACTTCATCTTCGCGGTGATCGGCGAGCGCTACGGGTTCGTGGGCGCCGCGTTCGTCCTATCCCTCTACGCCCTGCTCTTCTGGCGGGCCCTGAGGATCGTGACGCTCTCGAAGAACTCGTACGGGATCCTGGTCGCGGGCGGCATCGCCGTCGCCCTGCTGTTCCAGGTCTTCGTCAACGTCGGGATGAACCTCGGCATCATGCCGATCACGGGCATCCCCTTACCGCTGATGAGCTACGGCGGATCCGCCGTGATCTCGACCTTCGTCGCCGTCGGCGTTCTCCAGAGCATCCACATCCAATCGCGGCTCAGCCAGAAGGGGAGGTTCGCCTGGTGATGCGATGAGGGCATCCCGGGCGGTGCGTACCAACCCTGAACTGAGCTAGAAGATGAAAAAAACGATTTTGGTATCCGCCGAGCGCGGCGAGACCCGCGTTGCCGTGCTCGAGGCGAAGACGAAGGGCAGCAAGCCCAAGGTCGCCGAGCTTTACATGGAGCGCCGCGGGCGCCGCTCGATCGTCGGCAACATCTACAAGGGCAAGGTCGACAACGTGCTGCCCGGCATGGAGGCGGCCTTCGTCGACATCGGCCTCGAGCGCAACGGCTTCCTCCACGTCGACGAGATCGTCCTCCCCGGCGGCGAGCAGGCGCCCAAGCGCGGCCGCGGCCACGGCCGCCGCATCAACGAGCTGATCAAGCCGGGCCAGGAGATCCTGGTCCAGGTCGTCAAGGACCCGCTGAAGACGAAGGGAGCGCGGCTCTCGATGAACGTCTCGATCGCGGGCCGCTACCTGGTCTTCGCGCCCCAGGGCTCCGGCGTCGGCGTCAGCCGCCGGCTGAGCGACTCCGAGCGGGACCGCCTGCGCAAGATGGTCGACCGGACCTACAAGGGCCCGGGCGGCCTGATCGTCCGCACCGCCGCGCACGGCGCCAAGAAATCGGACTTCGTGCGCGAGATCAGCTACCTCCAGCGCCTCAACGAGGTGCTCGAGCGCCGCGCCGGCGAGAGCAAGGCCCCGGCGATGGTGTTCCAGGAGGCCGACCTCTCGATCCGCGTCCTGCGCGACGTCTTCCTCAACGAGTTCGAGAAGGCGATCATCGACTCCGAGAAGCAGTTCGAGCGGGTCACCAGCTTCTTCCAGCGGACCGCGCCGGAGCTGGTCGACGGAGTCGAGCTCTATCGCGACCCCAAGCCCCTGTTAGAGAGGTGGAAGGTCGACGAGGAGATCGAGTCGACGCTGAGCCGGCGGGTCGACCTCCCCTCGGGTGGCTATCTGGTGATCGACTACGCCGAGGCGCTGACCGTGATCGACGTCAACAGCGGCAGCTTCACCGGTCGCGGCAAGGGCGGACTCGAGGAGACCATCACCAAGGTCAACACCGAGGCCGCCGAGGAGGCGGTCCGCCAGCTGCGGCTGCGCGACATCGGCGGCATCATCGTCATCGACTTCATCGACATGGCCCGCGCCTCCAACCGGGACAAAGTCCTGAAGACGATGCGCAAGGCGCTCGACGCCGACAAGTCGAAGAGCTACGTCGTCGAGGTCTCGCCGCTAGGTCTGGTCGAGATGACCCGCCAGAACGTCACCGACGGTGTCCGCGAGATCCTCACCGAGCTGTGCCCGACCTGTCACGGGGAGGGGGTCGTCCTCTCGGCCGAGACGGTGGCGCTCGAGGGGCTGCGCAGGCTGCGCGACGTCGCCGCCGAGCACGGCGACAGCGAGGCCTTCCTGCTCCGCGTCAACCCGCGGGTCGCCGCCGCGCTCACCGACGCCGAGAGCGGCCTCGCCGAGCTCGAGGAGGAGACCGGCAAGCGGTTCCACTTCGAGGGCGGGGAAGCGCTGCCGATCGAGACCTTCGAGCTGATCGAACAGGGCACCCGCGAGGAGATCGAGGAGCGGGCGCTGCCGTTCAAGGTCGGCGAGGAGGTCCTGGTCAAGATCGACGAGCCGCACATGTACAACGCCGACGACGCGGTCGCCCGGATCGACTCCTACATCGTCAGCGTCACCGGGGGCGGGCGCTTCGTCGGCGACCGCAAGCTGGTCAGGATCGAGGAGGTGCGGCGCGCCTCGGCGATCGCCTCGCTGCTGGGAGGCGACTCCCCGAACGGTTCGGGGAACGGCGCCGAGGCCGGCTCCGAGCTAGAATCCGGCGCCCCTTCGCGTAGACGCAGCCGCGGCCGCCGAGGCGGTCGGGGGCGTTCGCGCGCCGAGCAAGCCGAGAAGAGCGAGTGAGCATGTACGCAGTGGTCGAAACCGGAGGCAAGCAGTACAGGGTCGAGGAAGGCACCTCGCTGCTCGTCGACCGGCTCGACGCCAAGGAGGGCGACAAGGTCTCGCTGCGGCCGGTGATGTTCCGCGGCGAGGAGGTCGTCGCCTCGCCCAAGGAGCTGGCCAAGGTGAAGGTCGAGGCGACCGTCGCCGAGCATCTGCGCGGGCCGAAGGTGAAGGTCTTCAAATACCGGTCGAAGAAGGGCTACCGCCGCCGCGCCGGCCACCGGTCCGAGCTGACCAAGCTCGAGGTGACCAGCGTCAAGCTCGGCAAAGCGGCGCCCGCGAGGAAAGCCGCAGCGAAGAAAGAGTCGGCGGCGAAAGCCGCGAAAGAGGAGGCCTGAGCGATGGCTCACAAGAAAGGGCTCGGCTCGAGTCGCAACGGCCGCGAATCCAATCCCAACATGCTGGGCGTCAAGGTCTTCGCGGGCCAGCGCGTGCACGGCGGCGAGATCATCGTCCGTCAGCGCGGCACCCGGTTCTGGCCCGGCGAGGGCACGGGGCTCGGCCGCGACCACACGATCTTCGCCACCCGGGCGGGGAGGGTGGACTTCAGGCCCTCCCGCAAGGGGCGCACGATCAGCGTACTCGCCGACTAGC
>JBLNAC010000007.1:0-3763 GCA_050259155.1 Syntrophothermus sp. | reverse complement strand
GTCCGCGCCAGGAGGACCGCGAGCTCCCGCTCGATCGGCAGTCGGGGCTCGACCAGAAGGCCCCCCGGCGCCCGACGGAGCGCTGCCGCGGCGGCCGCCCGATCGGCCAGCGGGAAGACGCCGCGGCCGTCGTACCCTCCCCGCGCCGCCTTGCCCACCAGCGGCCAGCCGTGGCGCTCGGCGAACTCGTCGATCTCGGCCTCCGTCTGCACGTGCGCGAAGGGGGGCACGGCGAAGCCCAGCTCGCGCAGCCGGCGGCGGCCGTGGAGCTTGTCCTGCGCGAAGAGCTGCGCGGCCGCGGTCGGGGCGAGCCGGACGCCGTCCCGCTCGAGAGCCGCGAGGACGTCGGGGGGGAACCGCTCGTTGTCGAAGGTGAGGACGTCGGCTCCCGCCGCGAGCGCCTCCAGCTCCGCCCTGCCGGGCCGGCTCGCGATCAGCGCCGGGGCGCCGGCGGCCACCGCGCAGTCGGCCTCGCCGCCGCCCAGCACCCGCAGCCCGACGCCGAGCGAGATCGCCGCCTGGTGGGTCATCTGGGCGAGCTGGCCCGCGCCCGCCATCGCCACGACCGCCATCCGCGCGGGTGCGTCCGCGACGGGTCCCGCGACGGTGCCGGCGCTCAACGGAAGTACTCCGGCCGGCTGACGTAGGTGTCCGAGACGAACATCACCCCTGCCGAGCGCTCGAGCAGCACCCTCAGCCCCGTCACCAGCCCCTCGGCGGCGTCCTCGGGGACGACGGTGATGATCAGCGTCAGGGAGTCCTGTTCGTTGAAGAGGATCCCGCCCTCGTGGTAGCCATGGTGGCCGAGGCCGGAGACCCGGGAGAGGCTGGTGAACCCGCGGGCGCCGGCCGCCTCGATCTGATCGCGCACGGCCGCCGCGTCGCCGCCGGCGACGACGACCTCCACCTTGATCATCTTCGTCAGCCCGAGATGCTCCATCGGCTTCAATCCTCCTCCATTTCGTGGGCGAGGACCCAGGCGCCGCCCCGTTCGCGTATCTGCCAGGGGTCCGAGCCGCGCTCGCGCGCGGCCAGGCCGACCCAGCCGTTGCCGAAGAGGTCGCCGAGAACCGAGTGGCGCTCGATGATCGACTCGATCCGCTCCAGCGGCGCCTGCACGACGGCGAGCAGCCGCATCGGCTCGTGGACGAGGCGCTCGCCGTCGGCCACCGACTGCCAGGGCAGGCCCAGCTGCAGATCGCCCGCGTGGCCGGCAAGGACGCCGATCCCCGCGACCACGTTGTGGATCGTCTTGGTGCCGGCGCCGAAGACCGCGGGGTCGACGGTCGAGAAGTAGTACTGGCAGTTGATCCACTGGGCGACGATCAGCGGCGCGGTGAGGATCGTCTCCAGGCCCGAGCCGTCGGGGTCGGCCTCGGCGCGGTAGGAGTGGAGGAAGGCCCGGCGCTCGAGGTCGAGCCCGGCGGTGACCTCGCGCGGGGCGACGATGAATGCCGCGTTGCCGGCCAGCCCCCACTCGGGAAATACCTGGGCCCAGTCCCGGCCGCGGGCGCGCGCCTCTTCGGCGGCGCCGCCCTGGCCCCGACCGCCGAAGCCCGGCAGGGAGCGTCCGCGCTCGGCGCTGTTGGCCGCCCCGGCCCGGGTCAGGTCGGACCGGAGCCTGGCGATCTCCTCGCCGTGGCTCGCCGGGGCGAGGTGGAGGTCGAGCAGGTCGACCCGGTCGGCGGTGGTGTCGTGCTCGGCGGCGAGGAACCAGGTGTCGGCCGGGATCTCGATCCCCGCCTCGGCGGCGAGGCGCTCGCGGACAGCGGGGTCGTTGAAGATCGCCGCCGCGGTGCGGGCGTTCGGCCCGCCGGCGTTGCCGCCGCAGGCGCCGCAGGCGAGCGCGGCTTCATAGGGGTTGTTCTCGGTCCGCGAGCCGTGGCCGCAGAGGACGACCAGCCGCCCGAACCCCTCGATCAGGCCCATCATCCGCAGCGCCACCTCGGCGAGGGCCGCGCGTTCCTCGAGGCCGAAGCCCTCGCCGACGGTGAGCGCCGTGGGGGCGGTGGGAGCGGTGCGCCGGCCGAGCGACTCGAGCGCGCGCCCGAGCCTGCCGGGGGCGAAGGTCCGCGCGACGGAGAGGGGGCCCGCGAGCCAGCCGCCGGCCTCGGCGAGGGTGAAGGGCGAGAGCGCTTCCTCCTTGGCCTCGTGGAAGCCGTCCTCGGCGCCGTGGAGCGCCTGCAGCCCCTCGACCCGGCGCCGCGCGGCCTGCTCGGCGCCCGGCGCGGGCCGCTCGACGACCTCGTTCTGGGGCGAGAGCAGCACCGGGCAGAGGTCCGACGGCTGGCCGCCGGCGAGGTCGCGGAAGCGGATCGCGACCGCGAAGAAGCCGGCGAAGCCGAGCGTCTCGTAGGGGCCGAGCGACTCGAGGTTGCGGCGCAGCCCCTCCGAGCGCGCGTCGATGCAGCAGACGAGCTGCGCCGCCGGGCGGCCGGCGGGGCGGGCCTCGCCATCGCGGAGCGAGCCGAGCAGGCGGCGGCGGTAGGGAGCCTCGTAGGCGTCGAGCCAGACGTGCCCGCGCTCGCCGTCGGGGAGGGACGCCAGCACGGCCGCCGCCTCGGCGAGGCCGTCGCCGTCGACCGCCCCCGCGCCGAGCGCGCGCGCCGCGGCCTCCGCCCGCTGCTCGGGGGTCGGCGGGAGAGCCGGCCGCGCGGCGGGCGCTGCCACGGCGCTCTCGAGCAGGACCGCTTCCAGGCCCAGCCGCAGCGCCAGGTAGGAGAGGAGGTCGATCCCCTCTTCGCGCTCGCCGCGCCAGCGGACGTGGGCCGCCCACCCGGGCAGACGGGCGAGGTGGGCCTGCAGATAGGACTCGCGCTCGGCGCGGGCGACGCCGAGGATCGAGAGCGCCTCGAGGGCGGCGTCGTCCGCCGCCTCCGGCAGCTCGGAGAGGGCCCTGCGGGCCGCCCGCGGCAGCCGGGGGTCGCGGCCGGCGAGCCTGCGCCACGCCGCGTAGAAGCCCAGCTCGCGGCCGGGCATCGGCCAGCCCGAGCCGGCGTCGAGGAAGGCCGCGCACCACTTCGCCGCCTCGTCGTCGATCCTGCCCGCCAGCGCGGGGTCGGCCCGCTCGGCCAGCGTCAGCGTCTGCCGCCGCGGCGCCGGAACGGGCGGGCCGTCGAGGAGGTCGCGCAGAAGCAGGTCCTCGGCGTCGACGGAGACCTCGCCCAGCCGCACCCGCGGGGACCCGGCGAGCTCGGGATGGCGGCGGCGCAGGGCCTGGCGGAGGTCGTCCTCGGAGACGCGGCCGGCCTCGGCCGCGCGCCGGAACAGCTCCTCCTCGAGCGTCCCCCGCGCGCCCAGGACCTCGCCGGCGACGTCGACCGCCTCCTCGAAGGGACGCTCCTCGAGGCCGCCGAGCGGGTTGACCGCGATGAACGTGCCCAGCGGCCAGGTCGGCGCGAGGATCCGCGCGGCCAGCGCCAGATCGGCGCGGAGCGCGGCGCGGTCGGCGGCGCTCCACTCCCGGCCGCCGCGGCGGCCGGCCTCCGCGCGCGCGCCAAGGCCCGTTCGCGTGGCGGCGCTCACGACGCCACCCCCTCGGAGCCGGCCAGCAGTGGCGCGGGCGCCTCGGACGCCGTGCGGCGCGGTGCCGGGGCTCGCCAGGAGCTCCTCGCGACGTGGCCGAAGGAGAGGGCCCAGACGTAGGCGGCGTCGGCAAGGCGCGCCCCGAGACCCTCTCCGGCGCCCCGCCGCAGCGCGGCGAGGCCGGCCAGCGCGAGGATGACCGCGGCGACGGCGGCGACCGAGATCCCGCCGGCGCCGG
>JBLNAC010000006.1:0-2981 GCA_050259155.1 Syntrophothermus sp. | reverse complement strand
CTCTCGATCGACGACTTCGTCGTCACCCAGTACATGTCGTCGGGGGGCGAAACGACGACCGTGCCGATGCTGCTCTACGCGAACGCCCGCGGCGGCGCGACGACGCCGGCGCTGAACGCGGTGGCGACGATCATGGTCGTCATCACCCTGATCGGGGTGGGAGGCGCGTACCTGATCCTGCGCTGGTTCGGCCGGCGCACCGCCGACACGCACTCGTCGACCGCGGCGATGCAGGACCTGACCGGATTGGAGTGAGGGAGGAGATGGGGGCAACCGAGACCGAGGCGATCCCGAGCCTGAGCGGCAGCGGCGGCGAGGTCGAGCTGCGGGCGCTCTGCAAGCGGTTCGACGACGTCGTCGCGGTCGACTCGATCGAGCTCGACATCGCGCCCGGGGAGTTCTTTTCGCTGCTCGGGCCGTCGGGCTGCGGCAAGACGACGACCCTGCGGCTGATCGCCGGCTTCGAGCGGCCGACGTCCGGCGACGTACTGCTCGACGGCGTCAGCCTGGCCGCGGTGCCGCCCGACCGCCGCAACGTCAACACCGTCTTCCAGAGCTACGCGCTCTTCCCGCACCTCGACGTGCTGGGCAACGTCTGCTTCGGGATGCGCTACCAGAAGGTCCCGAAGGCCGAGCGCGAGCGGCGGGCGCGGGAAGCGCTCGAGCTGGTCGAGCTCGGCGACCTCGCGCGCCGCCGTCCCAACCAGCTCTCCGGCGGCCAGCAGCAACGGGTGGCGCTGGCGCGGGCGCTGGTGCTGCGTCCCTCCGTGCTGCTGCTCGACGAGCCGCTCGGCGCGCTCGACGCGAAAATCCGCCGCCAGCTGCGGCTCGAGCTGAAGGCGCTCCAGGAAGAGGTGGGGACGACCTTCATCTTCGTCACCCACGACCAGGAGGAGGCGCTCAGCATGAGCGACCGGAGCGCGGTGATGAACGGCGGCCGCGTCGACCAGGTCGGCACGCCGAAGGAGGTCTACGAGGACCCGGCGACCCTCTTCGTCGCCGACTTCCTCGGCGTCGCCAACGTGATGGACGTCGAGGCGAGGGGCGGCGACAACGGCACCTGCACCGTCCGCGTCGGCGATTTCACCCTGCGCGCCGGATGCGGCGACCTCGGCACGCGCGGCCCCGCCTCCGTCGTCGTCCGCCCCGAGCGCCTCGAGGTGATGCCCCACGGCCGCGGCGACCGCGACAACTGTCTGCCGGGCATGATCGACCGCACCGTCTTCGTCGGCTCCAACCTCCAGGTCATGGTCCGCCTCGCCGGCGGCGCCCTCCTGCAGGCCTCTATCCCCAACGACGGCGTCGACCTCGCCCTGCACGAGCAGGGCCGCCCGGTCTCCGTCCACGTCCCCGCCGACGCTCTCCGCGTCCTCCCGCGGCGCGCCCCGGACCCTCTAAGATCGACGCCCGAGCTGCCCGGATAGCTCAGTTGGTAGAGCACTTCCATGGTAAGGAAGGGGTCACGAGTTCGAGTCTCGTTCCGGGCTTCGCCCCGCCAGCTGTGACTTCCCGCGGATCGCAAGGAAACCCACAGCGCGCCGGCGGTCGGCGGCCTAGCGCCGGCGGTTCGCCTCCTCGCAGCGGCCTCGGCGCCGATGAAGGGCAGAGCGTCACGTAGGTCGCCAGCGGCGCGATCTCCGGCAGGCTCGCCGGGCCCTTGGCGCGCACCTGGTCGTAGATCGGCGCGTAGATCGCCCCGCCGATCGCCTCGGCGGCGATTGGGGGCGTCTGCGGCGCCAGCTGGTAGCCGGGCGCCAACAGCGCCTCGAGGCCGGCGATCACATGGTCGCGCTGTTCCAGCGCCCCCCGCGAAGACCTCGATCGCGCCGAGCTGCGTGTAGGCGGGCTCCGCCGCTCCGAAGGCGAACATCGCCCCGAAGACCAGGCGCACCGACGCGGGCCAGGCCTCGCCGCGGCGAAAGGCCGGCAGCGCCGCCCCCAGCATCTGCGAGGCGCCGGAATCAGGTTCCGCTGTGCCTTTGCCTTCATTGCGGTGCAAAGGAACCGCGCGATCGACCGTGCGATCGCGGCGGGCCGGCTCTACCCGGCATTCCGCGGCTCCTTCGGGCCGAACATCTCCTGGGAGCTCGGTGATGCGCACCGCCGCCCTCGACCTCGACCCGGATGCCGCGGTGGGCCTCGCACAGAGTGCACCGACGGTTGACGACCTTCCCCATGCCCAGACCCCTCGCTCCGCTTGCTGGCGCGGCGAACCTAGCCATTTGCGAGCCCCCCGCAGCGGCCGCCCCGCCCCCGGCAAGGATCCGTCAAGCGCCCGCTCCTAGGTTCGCCGCCATCACGCCAAACGCAGATCCCAGGAGGAATCCAGTGAGACGAATCGCCCTGGCGGCGCTGGCCGCCCTCGCCCTCGCCTGCGGCTCGCCCGGCCCGGTCGGCACGGCGGCGGCGCAGGCGGCGACGCACACGCTGCAGATCCAAGGCCCGACGCGGGCCCTGGTCGGCCAACCGCTGACCTACGAAGCCTTCGGCACCGCCGCGGCGCCGGCGGAATGGTGGGACCTCTCCTGGCTCGAGGCGGCCGCGATCCCCACCAGCGCGCTCGACGAATGCCCCGCCGGCGGCAACGAAGCCCTGACGCTCGCCGAACTCACCGGAGGCACGATCATGGCGATCTCGCTGCGGCCGAACGTCGACCAGTCCGGCAGCTTCAGCAACCGCTTCGGCTACACCCCCGGCGCCCCCGGCACGGTGCTGATCTGCGGCTACCTGGTCGACGGCGAAGGCTATACGTACTCGGCCCAGGCTCTGCGCCTCACGGTCGCCGCCTCGGGCTCCCCGGCGGGCGGGGATCCCGGCGGCACGCTAGGCGCCGCGCGCCCGGTCAACCGCCGGCGCCCGTGGGTCACGCGCCGGGGTAGGGAACTGACCTGCCACCCGGGCCGCTGGGCCAGGGCCGGCGGCGGCTACTCCTATACCTGGCTGTTCGACGGCCGCCACAGCAGGGCGACGGGGCGGGAAGT
>JBLNAC010000005.1:0-3801 GCA_050259155.1 Syntrophothermus sp. | reverse complement strand
GACCGGCATCAACGAGGCCGGCGTCTCGGTCCCCTCGGTCGCCGTCGAGCTCGCCCGGCGCGCGCTCGGCGACCTCTCCGAGCGCCGGGTGCTTGTGGTCGGCGCCGGCGAGACCGCCGAGCTGGTGGCCCGGGCGCTCACCGCGCGCGGCGTCGAGACCGTCTTCGTCGCCAACCGCCACTACGACCGCGCGATCGGGCTGGCGCAGCGCTTCGGCGGCACCGCCGTCCGCTTCGACGAGCTGCCCGCGCAGCTGCTCGAGGCGGACATCGTCGTCTCGGCCACCCACTCCCCCCACCACATCGTCGAGCGCGACGGGCTGGCCCAGGTGATGGCCGCGCGCGGAGGCAGGCCGCTGCTGGCGATCGACATCGCCGTGCCCCGCGACATCGAGCCGGGCTGCCGCGAGCTTCCCGGCGTCAGCGTCTACGACATCGACGACGTGCAGCAGATCGTCGAACGCAACGCCTCCAGCCGCGAGGCTGAGGCGCGGCGGGCGGAGGGGATCGTCGAGTCCGAGCTCGACCGCTTCGAGCGCTGGCTGGCGGCTCTCGAAGTCACGCCGACGATCGCCGCGCTGCGCGCGCGGGGAGACGAGGTCGTGCGCCGGGTCCTGGCCGAGAACGAGAGCCGCTGGGAGAGCCTCGGGGAGGCCGACCGCCGCCGGATGCAGGCGATGGCCAGGGCCGTCGCATCGCGCCTGCTGCACGAGCCGACCGTGCGGATGCGCCGCTCGGCCGGCGACGAAGACGCCTACGCCCAGGTCGCGGCGCTGCGCGAGCTGTTCGGCCTCGACGTCGAGACCACGCCCGAAGGCGGGTCCGAGGCGAAGGTGACCGAGTTGCGCCGCAACGCGGACCAGGCCTAGCGTGGCCGGCGCCAGGCTCCGCCTCGCGACCCGGGGAAGCGCCCTCGCCCTCGCCCAGGCGGGTCAGGTGGCCGAGCTGCTCGGCGGAGCCGAGCTCGTCGAGTCCTCCTCCGACGGCGAGCCGGGCGACAAGTCGCGCTTCGTCCGGGGCGTCGAGCGGGCTCTGCTGGCGGGAGAGGCCGAGGTGGGCGTCCACTCGGCGAAGGACCTGCCCGGCGATCTGCCGGCCGGCCTCGAGATCGTCGCGGTGCCGGCGAGGGAGGATCCCGCCGACGTCTGGATCGGGCCGGGAAGCTCGCTGCAGGACGCGCCCGAGGGCGCCAGGGTCGGCACCGCCAGCCTGCGGCGCCGGGCCCAGCTGCTGGCGGCGCGCCCGGACCTGCAGGTCGAGGAGCTGCACGGCAACGTCGACACCCGCCTGCGCCGGCTGGCCGAGGGCGGGCTCGACGCGATCGTCCTCGCCGCGGCGGGCCTTCGCCGGCTCGGGCGCGAGGCCGAGATCGGCTTCGCGCTGCCGACCGAGACGATGGTGCCGGCGCCCGGCCAGGGAGCGCTCGCGCTCCAGGCGAGGGTCGGCGACGATCGGACGCTGGAGCGGGTCGGCGCCGTCACGGATCTCGACGCGATGCGCGAGCTGACCGCGGAGCGGGCCGCCGTCGCCCCGCTCCAGGCGAGCTGCGCGACGCCGATCGGGGTCCACGGCCGGGTGCACGGCGAGAGGCTGGCGCTGACCGCCTTCCTCGGCCTCCCCGACGGCAGCGAGTGGATCCGCGACCAGGTCGAGGGCGAGGCGGAGGAGCCGGCCGAGCTGGGGCTCGAGCTGGCGCGGCGGCTGCTCGGAGCCGGCGCCGGCGAGCTGCTCGACCGCGCGGAGGCCCAGTGAGCGCCCCGAGGGGTGGCGGATGAGCGCCCGCGCCGGCGTCGTCTACCTGGTCGGCGCGGGGCCCGGCGACCCCGGGCTGATGACGGCGCGCTCGCTGGAGCTGATCGCGAGCGCGGACTCCGTCTTCTACGACCGGCTGATCCCGCCCGGGGCCCTGGCCGGCGCGCGCGAGGACGCGGAGCTCGTCTACGTCGGCAAGGTCCCGGGCGCGCCCTCGGTGCCGCAGGAGGAGATCGGCCGGCGGATGATCGATTCGGCGCGGGCCGGGCGCAGCGTCGTCCGCCTCAAGGGCGGCGACCCGTTCGTCTTCGGCCGCGGCGGCGAGGAGGGCGAAGCGCTGCGTGCCGCCGGCGTCCCGTTCGAGGTCGTGCCCGGCGTCACCGCCGGCGTCGCCGCCACCGCCTACGCCGGCATCCCGGTCACCCACCGCGACGACGCCTCGGCGGTCGCCTTCGTCACCGGCCACGAGGACCCGGCCAAGGCCGAGACGGCGCTGGACTGGCGGGCGCTCGCCGCCTTCCCGGGGACCCTCGTCTTCTACATGGGGGTCAGGCGCCTGGGTGAGAACGCGGCGGCGCTGATCGCCGCCGGGCGCGACGCCGAGGAGCCCGCGGCGGCGATCGAGCGCGGGACCTGGGCGGGCCAGCGCACGGTGACGGCGACGCTGGGCACGATCGCCGACGCCGTCGCGCGGGAGGAGATCCGCGCCCCGGCGCTGATCGTCGTCGGCGCGGTCGCGGCGCGGCGCGGCGAGCTCGAATGGTTCGAGCGGCGCCCGCTGCACGGCCGCACCGTGGTCGTCACCCGGGCCCGCGCCCAGGCCAGCGGGCTGGCGGCGACGCTGCGCGATCTCGGCGCCGAGGTGGTCGAGCTGCCGGCGATCCGGATCGAGCCCCGGCTCGAGGACGAGGCGGTTCGCGTCGCCGTCGAGGCGATCGGCGAGTACTCGCTCGTCTGCCTGACCAGCCCCAACGGCGTGCGGCTGCTGTTCGAGGCGCTGGCGACCGCCGGACGCGACGCGCGGGCGCTGGCGGGGGCGACGGTCGCCGCGATCGGCCCCGGCACCGCCGCGGCCCTCGCCGAGCGGGGGATCGCGGCGGACGTGGTGCCGGAGCGCTTCATCGCCGAGGCGCTGGTCGAGGCGCTCGCCGACGTCGAGGTCGAGGGCCGGAGGGCGCTCGTCGCCCGCGCCGCGGAGGCGCGCGACGTGCTGCCGGACGCGCTGCGCGAGCGCGGCGCCGCGGTCGACGTGGTGGCGCTGTACGAGACGGTGCGGGAGACCGCCGACGAGGAGGCAGTGGAGGCGGCGCAGGCCGCCGACTACCTCACGTTCACCTCCTCCTCGACCGTGGTCAACCTGACCGAGGCCCTCGGCGACCGCTTCCCGCCCGCCGCCCGGGTCGTCTCGATCGGCCCGGTGACGAGCGCGGCCGCGCGCGACGCCGGCCTCTCCGTCGACGTCGAGGCGGAGCGGCACGACGTCGACGGGCTGCTCGCGGCGCTGCTCGAGGACGCGGCGAGGTAGCCCCCACGTAATTTGTCGCCCTCTGGGCTACAAAGTGGACATGAGCTTCGGCGCGCCGCACCGGCACTACGACCGCACGGACTCGACCAACGCGCGCGCGCGCGAGCTCGCGGCCGCGGGAGCCCCACCCGGGACGGTCGTGACCGCCGCCGAGCAGACGGAGGGGCGCGGGCGCCAGGGCCGCCGCTGGGTCGCCCCGGCCGGGCGGGCGCTCCTCTACTCGGCGATCGTGCGGCCGCTCGGCGTGCGCCACGCGCTGCTGCCGCTCGCGGCGCCGCTGGCTGTCTGCGAGGCGGCCGAAGAGCTCGCTCCCGGAACGCCCTGCCGGGTGAAGTGGCCGAACGACGTCTGGGTCGGAGGCCGCAAGCTGGCCGGCGTGCTGATCGAAGGCCGGCCGCAGGAGGGCTGGGGCGTGGTCGGGGTCGGCCTCAACCTGACTATCTCCTCCGACGAGTTCCCACCCGACCTGCGCGACACCGCCACCTCGCTCTGCTCCCCGGGTGCGGGCGCCCCGGGCGCCCGCAC
>JBLNAC010000004.1:0-2687 GCA_050259155.1 Syntrophothermus sp. | reverse complement strand
GCTCGCGCTCGGCCTCGTCGGCGATCGCCTCCAGCTCCTTGCGAAGCGCCAGCCGCACCGCTCCTTCCAGCCCCATCGGGCCGAGGTGGGCGCCGGGCCAGGCGACGGTCAGCAGCGGCTCGTGCAGGCTGCCGCCGGTCATCGCCTGCGCGCCGAGGCCGTACCCGCGGCGGAGGATCACCGCCACCAGCGGCACGCGCAGCGAGCCTCCGGCGACCAGCAGGCGCGAGGCGTGGCGCACCAGCCCGGTGGCCTCGGCCTCGGGCCCGACCATGTAGCCGGGGGTGTCGACGAGCGAGAGGATCGGAAGGCCGAACGCGTCGCAGAGCTGCAGCAGCCGCGCCGCCTTGTCCGCGGCGTCGCTGGTGACCGCGCCGGCCATGTGGCGGGTGTCGTTGGCGATGACGCCGAGCGGGCGGCCCTCGATCCGCGCCAGCGCCGTCACCATCTCCGGCGCGAACCGCTCGCGCAGGAAGGTGACCGAGCCCTCGTCGGCGAGCGTCTCGACGATCGGCGCCGCCCGGTAGGCGCGGCGGGCGCGCTCGGGGACGAGGTCGCGCAGCCGGGCCTGGTCAGGCGCCGGGCCGGGCTCGGTCGGGCCCTGGAAGTAGGAGAGCAGCCTGCGCGCGGCCGCCGTCGCCGCGGCTTCGTCGTCCGCGAGGACGTCGATCACGCCGTTTGCCGCCTGCACCTCGGCGGGCCCGACGTCGTCCGCGTGCACCCTTCCGAGCCCGCCCCCCTCGATCATCGCGGGCCCGCCCATCCCCAGCGAGGAGCCCTCGACGCCGACGATCAGGTCGGCGCAGCCGGCGATCACCGCGTTGCCTGCGAAGCAGCGGCCGGCGACGACGGCGATCCGCGGCACGATTCCGGAAAGCCCCGCCCAGAGCGCGAAGGCGCGCGTCTCCAGCGCCGAGACGGCGGCGTAGTCGGTGTCGCCCGGACGTCCGCCGCCGCCCTCCGCGAAGAAGACGGTCGGCAGCCGCAGCCGCTCGATCAGCTCGAACAGGCGGTCCTTCTTCTTGTGGCCGAGCGCCCCCTGGGTGCCGGCGAGGACCGTGTAGTCGTAGGAGAGGACCGCGCAGGCGGCGCGCTCGGGACCGACGAGATCGCCGTTGGCGCGCGCGGTGCCGGCGACGAGGCCGTCGGCGGGGGTGCGCTCGATCAGGTCCTGGAGCTCGCGGCGCCCGCGCTGCGCCGCGATCGCGAAGCGGCCGTACTCGACGAACGAGCCCGGATCGACGAGGTCGGCGATGTTCTCGCGGGCGGTGCGCGCGCCGGCGGCGTGACGGCGGGCGACCGCGTCGGGCCGCGCCGCGTCCTCGGTCAGCGCCCGGCGGGCGAGCAGCTCCGCCAGGTCCTCACCGCCGGGGGGCATCTATCCGCCGAGGCCGCCGAAGATCGCGAACGGGTTCGGCGGGCGCTCGTCGTACACGGCGCGCGCGTTCCCCTCGACCGTCACGGCGCTGCCCGACGGCGCCTCGCCCTCGAGCCGCGACGCCAGCGCCCGGGCGGTGTCCTCGTCGGCGGCGCCGACGACCAGGTACTTCCAGCGACGGACGGACGGGATTCCCTCCGAGGCGAGCCGCTCGTCGAAGCTGACCGCGGCACGGTGCGATGGGAGGTCGACCCGGACCTCCCACTGCGGCGTCGCCCCGGCGGCCACTTCCGCTCGCTCGGCCTCGACCAGCTCCCCGTGCTCGGCGGCGTGCTCGGCCTCGGTGGCCGGCAGGGGCTTTTCCGCGTCCTCCCACTCCTCGGCCTCCGGGTGCCAGCGCGCGAACCCCATCCGCATGCTCCAGCCGTTCTCGTCGGCGAGCTTGGCGGCGAGGTCGCGGGCGGCCTCGGCCTGGTCCCGGGTGCCGGCGTAGAGGAAGACGTGCGGGCCTTCGCGGGACACGACCACGCGCTCGTCGAACGCGGTTCCCAGGGAGTGCCCGGGGCCCGGCCCGCCCAGCCCTTCGATCAGCAGCAGCGCCTCGCCCTCGTCGGCCGCCTCGACCTCGACCCTCCAGTCGTCGTTCATGCGGGCAACATAGTTGCTCGCGACCGCGCGCGCTCAGCTCGGCTCGAGCTGCCTCGCCATCCGCCGCAGGCCTTTGCCCAGCGCCCGCCGCATGAAGGCGCGCGTCAGCGGCGGCACCAGGCGCTCGCTGCGCGGCGCCCGCAGCCAGACGAGCTCGAAGCTGACGTCGGTGCCGCCGTCGGCTCGCTCCGCGAGCCGGTAGGTGCCGCGGGTGTGGCGCCTGCCGTGGGCGCTGATCCCCTCCTCGACGGTCATCCGCGGCCGCTCGGACTCGACCACCTCGAACTCCGCGATCTCGCGCGAGCCGGGCGCCTGGACGCGGGCCCTCGCCCGCGCGCCCACCCCCCGCGGCGGCCCGGAGTAGCTCCAGTCCGTGAACATGTGGTCCATGTAGGCCTCGTGGTTGGCGAGGGCGTCGACGTAGTCGAACACCTCCTCGCGCGGGCGGGCCACCGCGACCGAGACCGTCACCGGCTTCATCGGCCGATCCTACGCTCCCGGCTGGCGCTCCCGGCGTGGCGGGCCGTGCGAGGGCGACGGGGCCCGGCTCAGTAGCCGGGGGTCATCTTCATCCGGTGGCGCTCACGCTCGTGGGCGCCGCCCTTCTTCTCCAGCGTCGCGCAGGCCTGTTCGATGTCGCTCGCGAGGCGGTCGATCTGGG
>JBLNAC010000003.1:0-5339 GCA_050259155.1 Syntrophothermus sp. | reverse complement strand
GGCCGCGAGGTCAGCCGCGACCCGGCCGAGCTGCTCGCCGAGACGCGGGCGCTGGCCGCCGACGGGGTCCGCGAGGTGACGCTGCTCGGCCAGAACGTCAACAGCTACGGCCGCGACCTGCCGAGCAAGATCCGCATCGGGTTCGCCGAGCTGCTTGCCGGCGTCGACGCGGTCGACGGCATCGACCGGATCCGGTACACCAGCCCCCACCCGAAGGACATGAAGGAGGACGTGGTCCGCGCCCACGCCGAGCTGCCGGCGCTCTGCGAGCACATCCACCTGCCCCTGCAGTCGGGCTCGAGCGCGGTCCTGAAACGGATGCGCCGTACCTATGACCGCGGGCGCTACCTCGATCGGGTGGCGCTGATCCGCGAGCACGTCCCCGACTGCGCGATCACGACCGACATCATCGTCGGCTTCCCCGGCGAGAGCGAGGCCGACTTCCAGCAGACGCTCGCGGTGGTGGAGGAGGTGGGCTACGACGGCGCCTTCACCTTCGTCTTCTCGCCTAGGCGCGAGACCGAGGCGGCGACTATGGACGGCCAGGTGCCCCACGCGGTCAAGGTCGAGCGCATGGAGCGGCTCGTCGAGGCGGTCCAGCGGCGGGCGGGCGAGCGCGCCCGGCGGTTCGTCGGGCGCACGATGGAGGTTCTGGTCGAAGGGACCAGCCGCACCGACGAGACCCGGCTGCGCGGCCGCACGCGCCACAACAAGGCGGTGAACTTCGACGGCGAGGCGCAGCCCGGCGAGCTCGTCGACGTCGAGATCGACGGCGCCACCTCCCAGACGCTGAGCGGCGTCGCGGTCAAGCCCCTCTCGCGCCTTCTTTGACGGTAGTCGCGATCTTCGGGCCCACCGGGGTCGGCAAGACGGGGGTCGCCGTCGAGCTGGCGCGGCTCCTGCGGGCCGCGGGCCAGGACCCGGTCGCGATCAACTGCGACGCGCTCCAGGTCTACGAGGGGATGCCGGTGCTGACCGGGACGGCGACGGCCGCCCAGCAGGCGCTGCTCGAGCACCGGCTGATCGGCTTCGTGCCGGTCACGTCCGACTTCTCGGTCGGCGACTACATGCCCCTCGCCCACGCCGAGATCGACGCCGCGCTGGCGGCGGGGCGGACGCCGATCGTCGTCGGCGGCACGGGCCTGTACCTGCGGGCGGCGCTGGCCGAGCTCTCGCTCGTCAGGGTGCCGGCCGAATCGGAGGACTCGGAGCTGTGGTCGCCCGACACCCGCCATTCGACGCTGGTCTTCGGCCTCGACATGGATCGGGCGCTCCTCTACGAGCGGATCGACGCCAGGGTCGAGGCGATGATCGCCGCCGGCGCGGTAGAGGAGGCGCGCCGCGCCGACGCCCTCGGGCCGGGCCGCACCGCCCGCAAGGCGCTGGGATTCGACGAGCTGCTCGCCGGCGACGTCGAGACGATGAAGCGGCGGACGCGGAACTACGCCCGCCGCCAGCTGACCTGGATGCGGAAGATCCCCGACCTCATCCGCATCGACCGAACCGAATTGTCCGACGGGGAAGCCGCGGCCGCGATCGTTTCTGAGCTGGCGGGGCCATATGGCCCCGCCAGCGCAGAAACCCCGGGGGGTGAGGGGCTGGGCGGAAGCGGCTAGGGTGCCGGGCCGATGCGATTCGAGAAGTGGCAGGCGCTCGGCAACGACTACCTGATCATCGAGGCGGAGGCGCTCCCCTGGGAGCTGACGCCGCCGCGGGTGCGGCGCCTCTGCGACCCGCACTTCGGGATCGGCTCCGACGGGGTCCTGCTGCTCTCCCGCAGCAACGACCCGCGCTTCGTCGCCGCGCTGCGGATCTTCAACCCCGACGGCTCGGAGGCCGAGCTGTCTGGCAACGGCGCCCGCGAGGCGATCCTCTACCTGCGTCGCCACGGCTGGACCGACGCCGACGTCTTCACGATCGAGACCGCCGCCGGCCCGATCACGCCGACGATCACCGGCGAGCTGGCCTGCAGCGTCGACATGGGCCGCGCCTCCACGACGTCCAAGGACTTCCCCTCGGGCGCCGAGGACGGCCGGGGGCGGCTGACCGCGGCGGGCCGCGAGTGGGAGTTCCAGCACGTCTCGATCGGCAACCCCCAGTGCGCGATCGTCGTCGGCGAGGAGCTCGACGACCTCGACCTGGGCGAGATCGGCCCGCCGATCGAAGGCCACGAGCTGTTCCCGAACCGGACCAACGTCTCTTTCCTGGCGATCGACGGCAGCCGCGTGCGGGCGCGGATCTTCGAGCGCGGGGTGGGGGAGACGCTGAGCTCGGGCACCGGGGCCAGCGGCGCCGCGGTGACCGCCCGCCTGCGCGGCAGCGCCGGCCCGATCACGGTCGAGCTCGAGGGCGGCGAGCTCGAGGTGGAGGTCGGCGAGGACCTCTCGGTGCGGCTCACCGGGTGGGCGGAGCCGGTCTGCGAGGGGACGCTGTCGCCCGAGCTCCTCGACGCACTGTCGGCGGCGGCCGACTAGATTCCAGCGCCGGAAGATGGGCATCGCCGACCCCGCAAAACGCCTCGAGGCCATCCCGCCGTACAAGTTCCAGGAGCTGGAGCAGCAGATCGCCGACAAGCGCGCCGCCGGGATCGACGTGATCAGCCTCGGGATCGGCGACCCCGATGAGCCGACCTATCCCCACATCGTCAAGGCGATGCAGGAGGCGGTCGCCGACCCGGCCACCCACCGCTACCCGAGCAACCGCGGCCGCGAGGAGTTCCGCCGCGCCTTCGCCGGCTTCTACGAGCGGCGCTTCGGCGTCGAGATCGACCCCGCCTCCGAGGTGATCCCGGCGATCGGCGCCAAGGAGTGCATCTACAACCTCTGCTTCGCCTTCCTCGACCACGGCGGCGTCGCGCTCGCCTCCGACCCCGGCTATCCCGTCTACACAGGCGGCCCGATCCTCGCCGGCGCCAGCGCCGAGCTGCTGCCGCTGCTACCCGAGCTCGGCTTCGCCCCCGACCTCAGCGCGGTGCCGGGCGAGGTCGCCGAGCGGGCGCGGCTGATGTTCCTCAACTACCCGAACAACCCGACCGGGGCGGTGGTGCCCGAGGGCTTCTTCGAGATGGTCGTCTCCTTCGCCCGCGAGTACGAGATCCTCGTCGTCCACGACAACGCCTACTCGGAGACCACCTACGACGGCTACGTCGCGCCCAGCTTCCTCGCCACCCCCGGCGCCAAGGAGGTCGGCGTCGAGGTCTTCTCGCTCTCCAAGGGCTACAACATGACCGGCTGGCGCTGCGCCGCGATCCTCGGCAACGCCGACGCGATCCAGACCTACTGGCGGCTGAAGACGAACGTCGACTCGGGCCTGTTCGAGGCGGTGCAGCTGGCCGGCGCCGCGGCGCTGGAGGGCCCGACGGGGCCGCTGGAGCGGATGAACGCGACCTACGCCCGCCGCCGCGACCTCGTCGTCTCCGCCCTGCGCGAGATCGGTGTCGAGGTCAGCGCCCCGAAGGGGACGATCTACGTCTGGGCGCCGGTCCCCGAGGGGCACACCTCGACCTCGTTCTGCGAGACGGTGCTGGAGGAGGCGGCCGTCGTCGTCTCGCCCGGCTCGATGTACGGGCCGAGCGGCGAGGGCTTCTTCCGCATCTCGCTGACCACCCCCGACGACCGCATCGAAGAGGCGGTCGCGCGGATGCGCGCCCACCTGCGCTAGTCGGCTTCGCGCTCGGCCCGCTTGCGCCAGTAGCGCTCGAGGCCGCCGTACTGGTAGGCGGTCGGGACCGCCTGGAGCAGCTCCGCGGCCGTCTCCTCGCTCTGCCCTTCCGCCGCCAGCCGCTCGCGGATCCGCCGCTGGAGGTCGGCCTCGTATTCGGCGGCGGACATGCGGCGGGCGAGGACGGCCTCCTCGTGCAGCCGCTCGCGCACCACCGCCAGGTGGGCGGCCGGCTCCTCGACCGGGCCGAAGTGGGTCAGCGCGAGCAGCGTCGGCTCCCAGCCTTCGACGATCGCGATCGACTCCAGCCAGGCCTCGATGTCGATGTCGGGCGGCGGTGTCGGCGGCATCACCAGCCGCGAGGGCGGGATCCGGCAGGCGGCGACGTCGCCGCAGAAGGCGGTCCCGGTCTCGTCGTGCAGGTAGCAGACGTGGTGCGAGGCGTGCCCCGGCGTGTAGGCGACGCGCATCCCGAGCACGGTCTCGCCCCCGCGCAGGACCGTGACGTTCTGCTCGGGGACGGGCAGGATCCGGCCCCAGAGGTACTCCAGCTGGTCGCCGTAGAGGCGGCCGGCGCTGGCCAGCAGCTTCGAGGGGTCGATCAGGTGCGGGGCGCCGCGCTCGTGGACGTACACCTGGAGGTCGGGCCAACGCTCGACCATCGCGCCGGTCGCGGCGGCGTGGTCGAGGTGGATGTGGGTGAGGAGCACGGCGCGCGGCTCCTCCCCGCCCAATTCCTCGATCAGGTGGGGCAGCGAGGACTCGGGCCCGGGGTCGACGAGGGCGCCGTCGACCTCCCAGCAGGCGATCACGTGGGGGCGGCCGAGATGACGGACGTCGATCGCGCGCACGGCGCCAGCCTAGTGCGGCCGCTCAGGCGACGGCCGCGGCGGGGATGCGGCCTTCGGCCTCGAGCGTCGCCCGCAGGCCCTCCTCGAGGCCGCGCGGCTGGTAGCCGAGCTCGGAGGCGGCCTTGTCGTAGCTGGCCCAGAAGGTGACGCCGTCGGCGGAGGAGATCAGCTCGCGCAGGTTGGGCGGCTGCCCCATCACCTTGCCGACCAGGGGGCCGACCGGGGTCAGCGCCTTCAGCAGGCCGGTCGGGAGCGCGCGCTTGGGAGCCTTGCGGCCGGAGAGGTCGGCGACGACGCCGATCGCCTCGCGCACGGTGGTGACGGGCCCGCTGATCACGTAGGCCTCGCCCGCCCTGCCCTTGTCGAGCCCGAGCAGGATCCCGGCTGCGATGTCCTCGACGTGGGTGAGGCACATGCCGAGGTCGGGGAAGGGGATCAGGGGCATCTTCCCGCTCAGGAACTGGTCGAGCAGCTGCCCGATCGAGGAGGTGTCGCCCGGCCCGTAGACGCCGCCCGGCTGCACGATCACGCACGGCAGCCCTTCGCCGATCAGGCGCTTCGCGACCTGGTGGGCTTCCCACTTGGTCTGCTCGTAGCAGGAGGTGAACCCCTGCGCCGGGTGCTCGTAGGACTCGTCGACGACCCTGCCGTGGGTGTTGCCGAAGACGCCGACGGTCGAGACGTAGACGACCTTCGGGATCCCAGCAGCGAGCGCCGCTCCGAGCACCCGCTCGGTGCCGCCGACGTTGGCCTCCTTCATCGCCGCGCGCTCTGACTCGGGGATCCCGACCTCGTTTATCGCGGCGGCGTGGATCACCGCGTCGCAGC
>JBLNAC010000002.1:0-12960 GCA_050259155.1 Syntrophothermus sp. | reverse complement strand
GTGTTGGCGACGTGGGTGCCGCCGCAGAGCTCCCGCGAGACGCCGTCGACCTCGACGACCCGGACGATCTCGCCGTATTTCTCGCCGAACAGGGCCATCGCGCCGAGCCGCGCGGCCGCGGCCCGCGCCATCTCCCGCCAGCGCACCCGCCGGCACGCCTTGGCCCCTTCGTTGACGCGATCCTCGACGGCGCGGATGTCCTCGGCGCCGAGCGCCTGGCCGTGGGTGAAGTCGAAGCGCAGCTTGTCGGGACGGACGGCGGAGCCGGCCTGGCGCACGTGGGTGCCGAGGCGCTCGCGCAGCGCGGCGTGGAGGAGGTGCGTCGCGGTGTGGTTGCGCATCGTCGCGTGCCGGGCCTCGCGCTCGACCTCGGCTTCGACCGCCGCCTCCTCCGCTCCGAGGCCGGCACCGTCGAGCTCCACGACCTGGTCGTCGCCGATCCGGTACACGTCGACGACCTTCGCCTCCTCGCCGGTCGGCCACCTGACCACGCCGGAGTCCGCCACCTGGCCGCCGCCCTCGGCGTAGAACGGGCTCTCCTCGAGCTTGACCAGGGCGCGGCCGTCGACCCGCTCGACCGCCGCCAGGCCGGTCGAGACGCGCAGCGTCTCGTAGCCGACGAAGCGGGTCGGCGGAGCCCCCGTGGCGAAGGCGAGCACCCGGTCGTGCGTGTCCTCGGACCCGTGGGCGGTCGCGGCGCCCATGCGGGCGCGCTGGCGCTGCTCCTCCATCAGCTCCTGGAAGCCGGAGTCGTCGACCGCGAGGCCCTCTTCGGCGAGCAGCTCCTTCGTCAGGTCATAGGGGAAGCCGTAGGTGTCGTGGAGCTTGAAGGCGTCGGCGGCGTCGATCCAGGACGTCTCGTCCTCCTTCGCCTCGGCGACCAGCCGCTCGAGCAGCTCGCTGCCCCGCTCGAGCGTGCGCCCGAAGCTCTCCTCCTCGTCGCCGACCCAGCGCGCGATCGTCTCCCGCTCGGCGGCCAGCTCGGGGTAGGTCTCCCCCATCAGCTCGATCGTCCGCTCGGCGAAGCGCCCGAGCCAGGGCGAGGCGAGGCCGAGCACCCGCCCCTGCTGGATCGCGCGGCGCATGATCCGGCGCAGGATGTAGCCCCGGTCTTCGTTGGAGGGGACGACGCCGTCGGCGATGAGGAATGTGGCGCCGCGGGTGTGGTCGGCGATGATCCGCATCGCCCGCGTCACCTTGCCGCCCTCGGCGTAGGCGCGGCCTGAAAGCTCCTCGGCGAGGTCGACGAGCGGCCGCACGTGGTCGACCTCGAAGACCGAGGGGACGTCCTGGAGGATCGCCGCCATCCGGTCGAGCCCCATGCCGGTGTCGATGTTGCGCGAGGGCAGCTCGGTCAAGGTTCCGTCCTCGGCGAGGTCGTAGCTCATGAACACGTGGTTCCAGAACTCGAGGAAGCGGTCGCTGTCGTCGCCGGGGCGCTCCCCCTCGGCGCCGAACTCGACGCCGCGGTCGAGGTAGAGCTCCGAGCAGGGGCCGCAGGGGCCGGTCGGCCCGGCCTGCCAGAAGTTGTCCTCGCGGCCGAGGCGGACGATCCGCTCGTCGGGGACGCCGGTGGCCCGCCAGATCTCGATCGCCTCCTCGTCGGGGCCCAGCCCGAGCTCCTCGTCGCCGCCGAAGACCGTGACCCAGATCCGCTCCGGGTCCATGCCGAAGCCCTCGGTCGACAGCTCCCAGCCCCAGGGGATCGACTCGGCCTTGAAGTAGTCGCCGAAGCTCCAGTTGCCGAGCATCTCGAAGAAGGTGAGGTGGCGGGCGGTGTTGCCGACCTCCTCGATGTCGGTGGTGCGGAAGCATTTCTGGACGTCGGCGAGGCGCGGCGCCGGCGGCGCTTCGAGACCGAGGAAGTACGGCTTGAACGGCTGCATGCCGGCGGTGGTGAGGAGGACCGAGGGGTCGAGCACCGAGGGGACCAGCGACGCCGAGGGCACGATCCGGTGACCGCGCTCGGCGAAGAACTCGAGGTAGGTGTCGCGGATCTCCTGCGCCTTCATGTGAGGGAGCCTAAATATTTCGCTGACAGAAGGGGAGGCGCTAGGCGGCGGCGATCGTGCCGTGGCCGACGACCGTGTCTCCCGCGAGCAGAACCGCGGTCTGCCCCGGGGCGGCGCCGGCGACGGGCTCGCCGAGCTCGATCTCGAGCGCCGCGTGGCGGCCGGCCGCCGGGGCCTCCATCCCGTCCCCCGCCCCGTTGCCCCGCCCGGCGGCGGTCCCGACTGCGGCCGGGAGCGCGCGCGAGTGGTAGCGGAGGCGGACGCCGTCGACGCGGGCCCCGTCGCGGTGAAGGAGCGCGTCGCGAATGCGGATGCTGCGGGTCTCCAGCTCGGCGCGGGTGCCGATCGTGACCGTGTTGGCGGCGGCGTCGGTGGCGATCACGTAGGCGGGCTCGTTGATCGAAACCCCCGTGCCGCGCCGCTGGCCGACGGTGAAGTTGTGGTGCCCGCGGTGGCGGCCGAGGCGGCGGCCGCGGCGATCGATCACGTCGCCCTCGCGGTCGGCGAGGCCGCCGTGCCGGCGCAGGAAGCGGCGCTTGCCCTGGCCGGCGAGGAAGCAGAGGTCCTGGCTCTCGGCCCGGCGGGCCACGGGGAGGCCATGGCGCTCGGCGATCTCCCGCACCTCGGCCTTGGTCAGCTCGGTGAGGGGGAAGCCGAGACGACCCAGCAGGTCGGGGGGCAGCGTCGCGAGCATGTAGCTCTGGTCCTTGGCCGGATCGGCGCCGGCCGCGAGCAGCGGGCCCCCATCGTCCTCGACGATCCGCGCGTAGTGACCGGTCAGAAGCCGCCCGGCGCCGAGGCGCTCGGCGAGGTCGACCATCGCCGCCAGCCGCACCTCGCCGTTGCAGAGCACGCAAGGGTTGGGCGTGCGCCCTTCGGCGTAGCCGGCGATGAAGCGGTCGACCACCCGGCGGCGGAACTCCTCCTCGAGGTCGAGGGTGAGGTGGGGCAGGCCGAGCGAGTGGGCGACGCCGCGGGCACCGAGGACCGCCTCGGGCGAGCAGCACGCCTTGGCGCCGTCCGTCTCGGGATCGGCCCAGAGCTTGACCGTGACCGTCACCACGTCGGCCCCCTGCTCGCGGGCAAGCAGCGCCGCCACCGCGCTGTCGACGCCGCCGGAGACGGCGACGGCGACACGGGTACCCGCCGCGGGCGTGGCCGAGAGCTCGGTCGGCGAGGAGGCGGCGGCACCAAGGGCGCGATGGAGGGCGTCGGTCGCCAGCTGGGCGGCGTGGCGCTTGGCGGGATCGAGGCCGCCGAGCAGGTCGGCGGCGTCCTCGACGGACATGCGAGCGGCGTCGAGGACGGAGGCACCCTCGATCGCCTCCGCGACCGCGGCGGTGGCGGCGGCGGTCGCCCCGCAGCCCTCCGTATCGAAGCTGACCGAGTCGATCACCCCGCCGGCGATGGTGAGCGAGAGCCTCGAGAGGTCGCCGCAGGCGGCCCCACCTGCGGCGCCGGTGAAGGCGTCCCCGGGCACCGGGCCGCGCCGGCTCTCATCGCCGAGATAGTGCTCGAAGAGCTCTCTGTCCATCCGCCCAAGGGTAGAGGGGCCGGCGCCGTCCGCCGGCCATTCCGCGCGCCGCGCTACCGGCAGGCGGGATCTGACCTGGTTCCTCGATCAGCGGACCGGGCGCTTCTCAGGTCCGCCGCGATCTGCCCTGCTTCGTCGCGCAGCTGGTCCCAGGTGATGCGGGCGGTGCGGTACCCCGCGGCGAGGAGGATGCGGTCGCGCTCGCGGTCGGCGTGGAAGGCTCGAGGCGTGCCGTGCAAGGCGGCACCGTCGAGCTCGACCGCGAGCCGCTGGCGCGCCCACAGCGCGTCGACCTCGAAGAAGCGCCCGCGCACCGCGATCGCCGCGTTGAGACGGGGCCGCGGCAGCCCATGCGCGTCGAGGAGGCGGGCGAAGCGCTCCTCCAGCTCGCTCCGCGTCCTGCCCAACGCTCGGCCGGCGCCGACGAGCCGCCGCAGCGCGACGCACCCTCGCCTGCCCCGGTGCCGCTCCAGCAGGTCACGCACCGGGAGGACATGCGTCAGCCCCCGCACTTCCATCTCGTTCCAGGCCCGCTCGAGCTGGCGCCGGTCCAGCATCGGGGCGATATCGAGGAGCGTCCGCGCCACCGAGGTCACGGGGATTCCGTCCACCTCCCCCAGTTCGTCGCGATGCAGCACCGCCTGATGAGGCCGGATGCCGGCCCTGCCCCGCAGCGCGGTTGCCTTGGTGACTTCGACGTCGATCGCGCGACGGGGCACGAGGCCCCATGCCTGCGCCGCGGACCGATGGCTGAGGACGGCCCCGCGGCCGCCCGCCAGCACCGCTGCCATCAGCGTTCCGTCCCAGCCCAGGGCCCGGTGACCGACCGCGTAGACGCCGCGATGGAGCAGGTGGAAGCGGCCGAGGCGCAGCCGCTCCTCGATCGGCCTCCTCCCCATCCCGCGCTCGATCAGCTGCCACCTTGCGACCACGCCGTGCTGGCGCCGCGCCAACAGCGCGACCTGCGCGTCCCCAAACCGAGTCCTGCATTCGCCACGCATTTCGTGGTCAACGTCAGCCTCGGTTCGCATGAGCCGAGGTTGGACCGCCGCGGCATACATTCGACGCGCGGCGTGTGCCGACTCTCCCCCGTCAGGCACACGGACTCGACCTCAGCCCCGGCCCCTGCCGCCGCGCCACACCCTGCGCGGCGCCCGGCCGGCTTCGCCAGCGGGGCAGGATCGGGCGATTCAGGATGCGGTGCTACCGTTCGCAGGGGCTCGAGCCCGTGCGACAGCCGTCTCACCGTTTGACCCAACACAAACGGCTCGGGAGCCACCGTCTCCCAGGCCCCCAGGGGCCGGGAGCAGGCGCCCACCTTCTTATGAAGGGATCAAAGCCAGAGGCGGCAACGGCGGGTTGGGGCCCGTTCTTTCGGCAACGGCGGGTTGGGGCCCGTTCTTTCGGCAACGGCGGGTTGGGCGTTCCCTTCCGCGATGGCGGACCGCGGGCCGTTTCCCGGCCGCGGCGCGCTGCGCGCCGCCGGCGCGGCGTCCGTCACTCGAGGTTCGAGAGATGCCACTCCGCCTCGCTCCAGCTGTCGGCGGGCACCCGGAGGGAGATGTCGCCGTGGCCGAAGCGATCCAGCGGCCAGTCGGAGGTCAGCACCGCTTCGAAGCCGGCCTCGACCAGGGACTGGTGCCAGGCCCGCGCCGTCCGCACGTCGGCGAAGTCCCGGACGACCTCCCAGTCGTCGTAGAAGGGGTCGCCGACGTGGACCGGGGTCTGCCCCGGCCCGGGCGAAGGTCGCCACCTGCGAGGGATCCAGTCTCGCAGCGCCATCTCAGTGCCCGGCGAGCCCGTGGCGGTGGATCGCGATCCCGAGCTCGCGCAGCTGCAGCTCCTCGACCGGCGAGGGGGCGCCGGTGAGGAGGTCGAACCCGGAGGCGGTCTTCGGGAATGCGATCACGTCGCGGATCGAGTCGGCGCCGCAGAGGCGCTGGACGATGCGGTCGACGCCGTAGGCGATGCCGCCGTGGGGCGGCGCCCCGTAGCGCAGGGCCTCGAGCAGGAAGCCGAAGCGCTCGCGCGCAGTCTCGGCGTCGATTCCGAGCGAGGCGAAGACCGCCTCCTGGACATCAGCGCGGTTGATGCGGATCGAGCCGCCGCCGAGCTCCTGCCCGTTCCAGACGACGTCGTAGGCCTGCGCCCGGGCGGCGCCGGGGTCGTCGGGATCGAACTCGCCGCGCGGCGCGGTGAACGGGTGGTGCATCGCGTCCCACCGCCGCTCGTCCTCGTTCCACTCCATCATCGGCCAGTCGACGATCCAGACGAGACGGTCCTCGCTCTCGTCGATCAGCCCGAAGCGCTCGGCCAGGTCCAGCCGCAGCTGCCCGAGCACCGCGTCGGCGACCGGGCGCTGGTCGGCGACGAGCAGCAGCAGATCGCCCTCCTCCGCCGCCAGGCGCCGGTTGAGCCCGGTTAGCTCGGCCTCGCTGAGGAACTTGGCCGTCGGCGAGCGCCAGCCATCGCCCTCGCGGAAGGCCCAGACGAGCCCTTTCGCCCCCAGCTCCTGCGCGCGGGAGATGAGGCCGTCGAGCTCGGAGCGGGGCAGCTCCCGCCGCCCGGCGTTGATCCCGCGGATCGCGCCCCCGGCCCCCAGCACCGAGCGGAAGACCTTGAACTCGGTCCGCTCCAGCTCCTCGCCCAGGTCGACGAGCTCGAGCCCGAAGCGCAGGTCCGGCCGGTCGGTTCCGAAGCGGCTCATCGCCTCGTCGAAGGGCATCCGCTCCATCGGCAGCTCGATCCGCGGCCCCCCGACCCGCTCGAAGACGTGGGCGAGGAGCCGTTCGTTGACGGCGATCACGTCGTCGGCGTCGACGAAAGACATCTCGACGTCGAGCTGGGTGAACTCGGCCTGGCGATCGGCCCGGGTCGCCTCGTCGCGGAAGCAGCGGGCGATCTGGTAGTAGCGCTCGAAGCCGGCCACCATCAGCAGCTGCTTGAAGAGCTGCGGGGACTGCGGCAGCGCGTAGAAGGAGCCGTGCTGCTGGCTGGAGGGGACGAGGAAGTCACGCGCCCCCTCCGGCGTCGACCGCGTGAGGACGGGCGTCTCGACGTCGACGAACCCCTCGCCGTCGAGGAACTCGCGCATCGCCGCGACGACGCGGTGGCGCAGCATCAGCGCCTCCCGCATCGCCTCTCTCCGCAGGTCGAGATAGCGATGGCGCAGGCGCGTGTCCTCGCCCGCCTCGCCCGCGTAGCCCTCGATCTGGAACGGCGGCGTCTCAGCGTCGGCGAGCAGGTCCGCCGCCGCCACTCGCATCTCCACCTCTCCCGTGGGCAGCTCCGGGTTGACCGTCTCCGGCTCCCGCCGCACGACCTCGCCGGCGGCGCTGAGCACGTCCTCGGCGCGCAGCCGGTGCGCCAGCTGGAAGGCGTCGCCCGAGCTGTCGGGGTGGAAGACGAGCTGGACGATGCCGGTGCGGTCCCGCAGGTCGATGAAGATCAGGCCCCCGTGGTCGCGGCGGCGGTGGACCCAGCCGGCGACCCGCGCCGGCGAGCCGACCCGGTCCGGGAGGACGTCGCCGCACCAGGTGTCGCGGTAGCCGTTGGGGCGCAGCGGCAGCTTCACGCTTCGCCTCCGGTCATCTCCTCGACCAGGTTGTCGGTGCGGACGGCCCGCTGCTCGCCGGTGGCCATGTCGCGCAGCTGGGCGCTCCCGTCCTGCTCGAGGATCAGAACCTGGCGGGCGCCGACGCGGTCGGCGTGCTTGAGCTGGCCCTTGAGCCCGCGGGCGGCGAGGTCGACCTCGGCCGAGAGGCCGGCGTGCCGCAGCTCGATCGCGAGCGCCATCGCCCGCTGCCGCTGGCCGGGATCGACGATCGCGACGAAGGCGTCGCGGCCGGCCGGCGCCTCCTCTTCGTCCAGCGCAAGCAGGATCCGCTCGATCCCGACGGCCCAGCCGACGGCCGGCGTCGGCGGCCCCCCGAGCTGCTCGATCAAGCCGTCGTAGCGGCCGCCGCCGCCGACCTCCGACTGCGCCCCGAGCGAGTCGCAGACGAAGGAGAAGATCGTCCGGGTGTAGTAGTCCAGGCCCCGGACCAGGGTCGGGTCGATCACGTAGGCCACCCCGGCGGCGTCCAGCTGCGCCCGCACCTCGGCGAAGTGGTCCGCGTCCTCGCCCTCGAGCCGATCGACGATCGTCGGCGCGCTCGCCATCACCCCGCGGGTCCCCTCGTGGTCGGAGTCGAAGGCGCGCAGCGGGTTGACGTCGATCCGCTCCCGCACGTCTGCCGACAGCGCGCCCTCGTGCGCGTGCAGGTGCGCCTTCAGGTCCTCGAGGTAGCCGCGGCGGGCCTCGAGCGAGCCGAGGCTGCCGAGGCGCAGCTCGACGCCCGGGACGCCGAGCTCGGAGAGGAGGTCGGCGAGCAGCAGGATCGCCTCCGCGTCCGCGAGCGGCGAGGCGGTGCCGATGCACTCCAGGCCGATCTGGTGGAACTGCCGGTAGCGCCCGGCCTGGGGCCGCTCGTGGCGGAAGAAGGGCCCGCAGTAGGAGAGCTTCACCGGCTGGGCCAGTTTCTGCATCCCGTGCTCGAGGTAGGCGCGGCAGATCGGCGCGGTCCCCTCGGGTCGCAGCGTGAGGCTGCGCTCGCCCTTGTCCTGGAATGTGAACATCTCCTTGCGGACGATGTCGGTCGAGCGGCCGACCCCGCGCTCGAACAGGCTCGTGTCCTCGAAGGCCGGCGTCGCGATCGGCTCGTAGCCGGCGCGGGCGAGGATCCCCGCCGCCGCCGCCTCCACACGCGCCCGCGCCCGCGCCCGCTCGGGGAGCACGTCGAAGGTGCCGCGCGGCGCCTGGTACTTGCTGGCCATCGTGACCGCGACCTTAGAGGAGGAGGGCCGCGCCTAACGCGCCAGCTCGGCCAGGAACGGGTTGGTCGCGCGCTCGGCGCCGAGCGTCGTCAGCCCCATGTGGCCGGGATGGACGACGGTCTCGTCGGGGAACTCGTCGAGCAGGGCGCCGATCGAGGCGAGCAGCGTCGGCCAGTCGCCGCCCGGGAGGTCGACGCGGCCGACCGAGCCCTGGAAGAGGACGTCGCCGGAGAACAGCGCGGCCTCGTCGCGGATCGCGTAGGTGACGTGTCCCGGGCTGTGGCCGGGGGTGAAGATGACGTCGAGCTCGAGGTCGGCCAGCCGCAGCGTCTCCCCTCCCTTCACCGTGTGGTCGGCGTCGTAGCTCTCGTAGGGGCCGAAGCCTGGGTAGGGGACGAAGCTCATGATGTCGGCGAGCACCCCGACCTCGATCTCGGGGCAGTAGACGGGGGCGCCGGTGGCGGCGGCGACCGGGGCGACGGCGCCGACGTGGTCGAAGTGGGTGTGGGTGATGAGGATCGCCTCGGCCTCGGCGCCGGTGGCCTCGATCGCGGCGAGGATGCGGTCGGCCTCCTCCCCCGGGTCGACGACCAGCAGGCGCCCGGATCCCTCGCGGCGGACCAGGTAGCAGTTCTCGGCCACCGGCCCGACGGTCAGCATCTCGACCGCGAGGCTCATTCCCTTTCGCGCTCGCGGATCCTGGCCCGCTCGCGCCGGCGCCACAGGGTCATGTCGATGAAGTAGCCGGCCGGGACGTAGAAGGCGAGCATGAACGCGCCGAACGCCAGCGCGACGCCGACCGGCCGTTTGAAGATCAGCATCAGCAGGACGGCGAAGATGGCCGCCGCGATCAGGCCGCGGATGAAGGACCCCCGCCAGGTCGGCGGCAGGTCCGCCTTCGGCGTCGACGACCGCTTCTGCCGCGCGCGGGCGCTGGCCTCGGCACGGTTACGGGGCCGCCCACGGCGCGGATTGGGGTCGATCTTGCCGCCCTGGGTACCGCGCCGCTTGCGCTGCCGCTTCCTCTTCGTCTGGGCCACGACGTGAATCTAGATGATCGCTCGCGGTCGCCGCGGCGGGGAGCTACTCGGCCTCGGGCTTGAGGCGGCGCTCGATCACGTGCAGGTCGGGGTCGAAGCCGCGCAGCGGGACGTCGTCGGGGTAGGCGGAGAACGCGACGGCTGGCGCCAGCCCGACCAGCTCGGCCTCGACCGGGCGCGCGCCGAGTGGCGCCGCGAGGTCGCGCACCCGCTCGACGACACGCGAGAGCGGCACCTCGAGCGGGTCGTGGACGTTGGTCGAGACCTGGGCCCGTCCGCTGGAGAGGAGGATCCCCATCGCGCGCACGCCGGGCAGCCCGCCGCCCGCCTCGCGCAGGCCGGCGGCGACCGAGCGGGCGACCTCGAGGTCGTCGCTGTCGAGCTCGACGTTGAAGGCGGCCAGCGGCGGGCGCGCCGTCACCAGGGTGGCGCCGGCGCGCGGGTGCGGCAGCGGCGGCCCGAAGTCGGGCGCCAGCCCGCCTCCCTCCATCCGCAGCCACAGCTCGGCCAGCCCGCCGCTGCGGAAGTAGGCGCGCTCGCCCCTGCCTGGGGCGCGGGCGAGCTCGCCGTAGAGGAAGACGGGAACCCCGAGCCCGCCGATCTGGGTGGCGACGGCGACTGCCTCGGCGCGGGCCCGGGCGCGATCGGCGGAGTCGAGCCAGACGATCGGGCAGACGTCGAGGGAGCCGACCGCGGGATGCGCGCCGCGGTAGCTCGACATGTCGATCCGCTCGATCGCCTCCGCCGCGCCGGCGAGCAGCGGTTCGAGCAGCTCGCCCCCGGGGCCGGCGGCGAGGGTGAAGACGGTGCGGCCGTGATCGGGGTCGGTGTGGGAGTCGAGGACGCGGGCGCCGTGGCCGAACGCCGCCTCGAGGTCGCCGAGCAGCGCCGCGTCGCTTCCCTCGGAGATGTTGGGGACCGCGAGCAGGGCCGACATGTCGAGCAGGCTAGCCTTTGCGGCGATGGCGGTCGAGCCGATCAGCGACGAGTCGGCCGGGACCCTGAGGCTCGGCGAGCTGCGGGTCAGGAGACTCGGCTTCGGGGCGATGCGGATCACCGGGGACGGAGTCTGGGGCGATCCGCCGGATCGCGGCGCCGCGCTCGCGGTGCTGCGCCGTGCGGTGGAGCTCGGCGTCAACCTGATCGACACCGCGGACTCCTACGGACCCGACGTGAGCGAGGCGCTGATCGCCGAGGCCCTCCACCCGTATCCGGACGACCTCGTGATCGCGACCAAGGGCGGCTTCGCCCGCCCCGGGCCCGGCAAATGGGTGCCCGACGGGCGCCCCGAGCACCTGCGCGAGGCGTGCGAGGGGTCGCTCCGCCGTCTCCGGGTCGACCGCATCGACCTCTACCAGCTGCACGTGCCCGATCGGAAGGTGCCCTACGAGGAGTCGGTCGGGGCGCTGAAGGAGCTGCAGGAGGAGGGGAAGATCCGCCACATCGGCGTCTCCAACGTCCGCCCCGAGCAGCTCGAGACCGCGCGCGGCCTCGTCGAGGTCGTCTCCGTCCAGAACCGCTTCAACCTCGGCGATCGCCACGGCGCCGCCGTCCTTGCGACCTGCCAGGAGGACGGGATCGCCTTCATCCCCTGGTTTCCGCTCGGCGCCGGCAGCCTGGCCAAGCCCGGGGGCGTCGCGGCGGAGGTCGCCACCGCCCACGGCGCGACGCCGGCCCAGGTGGCGCTGGCCTGGCTACTGGCGACCCCGGCGACGCTGCCGATCCCTGGGACCGGCTCGGTCGCGCATCTTGAGGAGAACGTCGCCGCGACCGGCCTGCGGCTGACGGATGCCGAGGTCGCCGAGCTGACCGCGGCGGCCTGAGCTCAGACCAGCAGCTCGCCCCCGCCGACGATCGCCTCGCCGTCGAGCTCGACTGTCGGCTCGAGGACGACGCAGTCGAGGTGGACCGGCACCTGGACCGTGCCGCCGATCGCCGCAGAGGCGCCGAAGGCGACGTGGCAGCTGCCGAGGATCTTCTCGTCCTCGAGGATGTTGCCGGTGAGGATCGCTTCTTCGTTGCTCCCGATCCCGAGCTCGGCGACGTTGGTGCCGTCGGGGCCGTGCACCGCGAGAAGCTCCATCAGCGCGGCGCCCTCGGAGCCGGTGGTGTCGGCGAGATGACCCTCGCGCACCGTGAGCGAGGTCGGCGTGTCGAGCAGCCCGACGCCGGCGATCGAGCCGTCGACGACGAGCGTGCCCTCCGCGGTGCCCTCGAGCGGGGCGATGAAGCCCTCGCCGAACGGGAGGTTGCCGAAGGCGCCCGCCTCGGTCAGTTCGCCCGCGTCGACGATCCCGGTCCGGCCCTCGATCCCGAGTCGCAGGTCGCTGCCGCGAGGGCAGGTGATCCTGACCTCCGAGGCGGAGTCGAGGGCAGACACGATCGCCCAGCCACGGCGGCGGATCTCCTCGATGTCGCCCCGCATCAGCCGCATCAGCATCTCCTCGGTAACACCCGGCAGGGTCCCGACCCGCACACCCGCCTCGGTCGCCGCCTTGCGCGCGGCCGTGTGGGACATCGACTGGATCGTCGGTGCCAGCACCACGTCCGCCGCCCCCATCGCCGCCGCGATCGCCCGGGGGGGCTCGGCCGCGTGGGAGTCGCGCTCGGACATCACCGCCAGCGTCGCGTCGGCGCCGTCCCCCTGGGCCTCTATCCGCATCAGCGCCCCCAGCTCCTCGGTGACGGGATTGCAGACCACGAGCACGTCCTCGCCCGGGGAGACACCCATGCACTGCCGCACGACCGTCCTCACCGCCTGATCCAGCTCCGCGCTCACCGCGGGAACCCTAGTCGTCGTCGTGGCGGTGGCGGATGCTCCACGCCTCGAACCAGACGAGCCCCACCAGCAGCACGCCGAATGCGGCGAACGGCGCCCACCACCCCTGCGGCCGCGCTACCCCCAGCGCCACTACGGCGAATGCGTCGACCACCAGCAGAAAGGCGACCAGCACCGGCCGCATCGCCGCCCATCCCGAACCTCTGCCCATCGCTACGATGCGCCTTCCCGCCGGAGTAGCTCAGTTGGTTAGAGCAGCGGAATCATAATCCGCGTGTCGGGGGTTCGAGTCCCTCCTCCGGCATTGCTCTGGAAAGTCAAATGCGCCGCCTTCGCTCGGGGGACTTGTCTCCGAGTGAGTCCGATTTGAGTCCAACAGCCTCTCCTAGGAGCGCTTCTCGGACCCCGCGCCCTCCCATCCGGGCACCTGCCCCTCGCGCATGATCCAAGCCGGCACCTTGCCGGCAACGTGCTCGGCGAACTCCTCCCGGGCCTCCTCCTCCGAGCGACAGTCGCCGCCGGCCCAGTCGCAGGAGCATTCGGGCAGGTAGAGGCTCGCGTTCTGCCCGTGGGATGCGTGGACTCTCAGCCGGTGCTCGAGCATCTGGACCGGGGAGTCCGAGGCGGAGGCTAGCGGCTTTCTTTAGTTGGGCTGGCTGGACCTTCGGCACGAGTCCGACACGCCAAAGAAAGGGGGCGCATTCCGCGCCCCCTTTCCTCGGCCTACATCTCAAGCGATTCGCCTAGTAGAGAACCAAGTAGAACGCTGCGTCTCCGGGG
>JBLNAC010000001.1:0-2585 GCA_050259155.1 Syntrophothermus sp. | reverse complement strand
ATGGATGGTCAGCTCCGCAACCGGGACGGGGGTCGCGCGCCGCAGGCGCACGGCGAGGCTGGGCCGCAGCCAGCCCGTGACCCCGGGCGGCGGAGCCGCGACCACGACTTCGTCGAAGTCCCGCGCATGGAGCGCGTCGCCGGCTGCCGCGAAGGGGTCGGGGTCGCCGACGATCGCCTCCTCCAGCTCGATGCCGGCCTGCCGCATCGCGGCCGCGGCCGCCTCGGCGCGGTCGATGGCGCTGCGGTAGCCCGCCTTCATGTCGGCCGCCCAGGCGAAGCCCCTGGGCACCGCGGGCACCAGCAGCGTCACCCGGGCCGACTCGACGGCGCCGCGGCGCCTCAGCGCCACGATCAGATCGGGCGAGTCGACGGCCCTGCTTCCAATCACCAGAACTCTGTGCTTGTCCATCGCTTGCTCCTCTCGGGAATTGCGTCCACCCAACCCTGCCAGCGCTCGCTAACCCGGGGCTAAGCGATTGCTCAGAATTGGTTGAAAACCGTGCTAGTCGTCGCGCACCGCGCCTCCACCGCTCGCGCGGGTGACGATCGGCGCCCCCGTGGAGGCGCTCTTCACCGCGACGCTCTGACTCGGCAGCGCGGCGGCGCCGCTGGCGCCGGTGGTCGCCGAGGCGACCGCGCCGGGCCCGGCCTGCTGCGATGCGGTCTGCAGACCCTGCACCCCCGGGTTGGAGCCGAGCGCGACGCCCCCGAGGGCGCCAAGCCCGAGCACCGTCGCGGTGGCTGCGGCTCTTGCTCTGCGGTTGGTCATGCTGACTCCTTTCCGATTGTCGGAGTCAGCTTGCCCGGCGGCCGGTAAAGGGAACGCCAAACCGGGGCAACGGCGCCGCTAAGCCTCGCGGCCTACCCGATGGCGACCATCCGCTCGATCGGCAGCCGCGCCCGCTCGGCGATCTCCGCGGGGACGCTCACCTCGTGCTTCATCTCGGCCAGCGCGTCGCGCAGCTTCGGCAGCGTGATCATCTTCATGTACTTGCAGAGCGCCATGCGGTTGGCCTCGATCAGCGTCGCCCCGGGGGCGACCTGATGCAGCGGGTGCAGCATCCCGTTCTCGGTGGCGATGATGAACTCGCCGTCGGGGTGGGTCTTGAGGTGCTCGATCATGCCGCCCGTCGAGAGCATGTGGACCCCCTCGGGGTCGACTTCCCCCGCGGCTACGTACTCCATCACCTGGGTCACGCAGCCGCACTCGGGATGGACCAGGAACTCGGCATCGGGGTGCGCGGCGCGCTGGGCGCTGATGTCCTCGGGGCGGATGCCGGCGTGTACGTGGCACTCCCCCGGCCAGACGTGCATCCGGTGCCCGGTCTGGCGCTCGACGTAGGAGCCGAGCCACATGTCGGGCCCGAACAGGATCTCGGTGTCCGGCCCGTGCTCGCGGAGGATGTGCTCGACGACCTTGACCGCGTTCGAGGAGGTGCAGCAGTAGTCGGTCTCGGCCTTGACCTCCGCCGAGGTGTTGACGTACATCACCACCACCGCGTCCTCGGAGTGGCGCGCCTTCCAGTTGCGCAGCTCGGAGGCCGTGATCGAGTCCGAGAGCGAGCAGCCGGCGTCGAGATCGGGGATCAGGACTGTCTTCTCGGGTGAGAGGACCGAAGCGGTCTCGGCCATGAAGTGGACGCCGCAGAAGGCGATGACGGAGGCGTCGGACGCCGCCGCCTGCCGGGAGAGGGCCAGCGAGTCGCCGACGAAGTCCGCGATGTCCTGGACCTCGGCCACCTGGTAGTTGTGGGCGAGGATGACGGCGTCGCGGGCGGCGGCGAGCTCCTTGATCTCGGCGCCGATCGACTCGACCTCCTCCGCGGACAGGTGGAGGACCGGCACCGGCTCGTTGATCGTCGGCAGCTCTCTCATGGTGCCTTCAGACCCCCTCTCGGGCTTCTCGGGTGGATGTTCGCTGGCCCGGCGGATCGCCTCGAACCAGTCGAATGACCTGACCCCAGTCTACCGAGGGTCCGCGCTGGCTCCCGCGACCCGCCAGACTGAGCCGATGCCCGAGCTTCCCGAGGTCGAGATCGTGGCCCGCAGGCTCGATGCCGCGCTCGCCGGAGCCCGGGTCGAATCGGCGCTGGCACCCGGGATGAACGTGATGAGGACGTTCGATCCTCCGCTCGAGGCGCTGGCGGGGCGCGAGCTGACCGCCGTTCGCCGGATCGGCAAGATGCCGGTGCTCGAGTTCGGGGAGCTGTCGCTCCTGGTCCACCTGATGTCGGCCGGGCGGCTGCGGGTCTTCGACAAGCGGGCCTCGCGCAGGGATCGCTCCTCGCGGATCCTGGTGCGGCTCGAGGACGGCCGTGAGCTGCGGCTGCGCGAGCTCGGCACGCGCCAGCGCGCCTGGGCGAAGCTGCTGCCGAGCGACGCCGTCGCCGAGGAGGAGACGGTGCGCACGCTGGGACCGGAAGCCTGGCCGGCGCCGTCGCCGGCCGAGCTCGGCGCGCTGATCGACCAGCCGCGGCACCTGCACCCGCTGCTGCGCCACCAGCGGGACATCGCCGGGATCGGCCGCTCCTGGGTGGACGAGATCCTCTGGGAGGCGCGGCTCTCACCGTTCAAGCAGGGGTC